>CAYWTG010000005.1:0-26519 GCA_964461155.1 uncultured Ruminococcus sp. | reverse complement strand
AGGGTGTAGAGCGAGTAGAAATACGAAAACAGAACCCAGGCAGCCGAGGCGAGAAGTGAGCCCGGCATGTGCTCGATAAAGCGTCCGCGAAACAGGTGCGCGCGCTTTCCGACGGTGTAGTAGAGAAGATCGAAAAACAGCGTCAGGAAGATAAAGAATATTCCGATCCTGTATCTGAATATTCCGTTGAAGCGGGCGATAAAAGCAAAGCGTCCCGACAGAACATCGAAAAGCTGCTCGCCGAAGAGGAGCACAAGCACAAGTGCAATTATAAGTACGATAAACGCCGCCGTGTACAGCAGCGATATCGCGATGCTTCGCAGAAAGCCCTTGTTCTTGTATGCCTTATACACCGTGGCAATGCCGCCTCTGACCGCCGCGATTCCGCGGGATGCCGTCCAAAAGGTCGTAACAGCCGTGATGGAGATAAGGTTCATTGCCTGACGGGCGTACATTTCGTCGATTATCCCGAGATAAAGCGTCTTCACACTCGACGGCAGCGAATTTCCGAACGAGATGAGAAAGTCGTAGATCCTGTCCGGGATAATAAACTGGCTGAGGCTGAACAGCAGCATTACGAACGGGATCGACGAAATTACGATAAACAGAGTTGCCTGCGCCGCGTATACGGATATACGGTCGCGGGTAATAATATCGAATATATCCGAAACTCTCCCGTAGAGAGATCTTAAACTGATCAAGGCAGAACGTTTTTTCTTCACCGGCATCCTCCCCGTTTGACGTTTGAAATGATTTGCCGCGTCGCCCCCCTTGCTTTATCGGCGGCGATTTGGTATAATAAGTTCAGACAGAACCTTTAGCTACATTGTACCATTTTAATGAGCTTTTGTCAAATGTTAAATACGGATCGGAGAATTATTTTTGATGCTTTATAATATAGGCTGTCATTTGTCGATCGAGGGCGGGTATGCCGCTCTCGGTACACGTGCCGAGACGGTCGGTGCCGACACATTTCAGTTTTTCACGAAAAATCCGCGCGGCAGGTCGCACGGACGGTCACTCGACGAGAGCGCGGCCGAGGCCTTGCGAGACGTGATGCGGCGCGGCAAGATGAAATACATACTCGCGCACGCGCCGTATACGTACAACCCCGCCTCAAAGGATGAATCGATAAGAAAATACACCGCCGAGGCGATGACGGAGGAGATAATGTTCCTCGAGAACGTCGACGGCGCGATGTATAATTTTCATCCGGGATGTCACGTGGGGCAGGGCGCGCACATCGGCATGAATTTCGTGGCGGATATGCTCTCGAGCATACTTGTGCCGGGGATGAAAACGAAAGTTTTAATAGAAACGATGGCGGGAAAGGGCACCGAGCTCGGTCGGAATTTTGAAGAGATCGCCATGATGATAGAATCGGTCGACTCTTCCGTGCGAGACTGCGTCGGAGTGTGCCTTGACACCTGCCACATTCACGACGGCGGGTATAATATCGCCGAGGATCCCGATTCTGTGCTTGAAGAGTTTGAGCGCGTGATCGGACTTGACAGGCTGTGCGCCATTCACGTAAACGACAGCAAAAATGAGCGCGGCGCGGCAAAAGATCGCCACGAACGCCTCGGCATAGGTCACATCCCGTGCGCGGCGATCGAGAGATTTATCACACATCCGAAAACGGCGAAGATACCCGTTTATCTTGAGACGCCGTGCGACCTTGACGGATACGCCGAGGAGATCGCGATGTTAAAGAAGATGAGAGACAGAAATGCAAGGTAATATTGAATTTGAAGCGGCGCGGGAGGCGGCAAAGGCTCTCGCGCTTGAGCTTGACAGGGAAAAATACAAGGGGCTCGCTCACATTTCGGCATTTGCGGAAAAATGTGCCGACGGCGACGGTGTGCTCGTCTGCGATGACGAGCCGATGACTTTTTCGATGGGTTGGCAGTCTGACTTTGCGATGAGCGAAAAATCACCCGCGTGCGGTGAAAAGCGCGGCGAAGTATCCTGCGCATTTGAGGACGTCTGCGTGTCGTCCAAAGATCACACGGTGCATGACGGGACAGCTGCAAAGCTTGCAAGCGACGTGTGTACGGGCAAAGTGTCGGCTGTAAAGACGGCGGAGGAGTATATCTCCCGCGCGAAAAAAAGCGAGTACGGAACATTCATCACCGTCATGAAAGATAAGGCGCGCGAGAGGGCGTCGGCCGTGGACGCTGCTGTGCGACGCGGAGAAAAACTGCCGCTTGCGGGAGTGCCGCTGTCGATCAAAGACAATATCTGCACCGCAGAGTGCCTGACAAGCTGTGCGTCGGCGGCTCTGCGCGATTTTGTGCCGAGCTTTGACGCTACGGTGTACGAGAGACTCATCGCGGCGGGATGCGTGCCCGTCGGCAAAGTGAACATGGATGAGTTTGCCGTCGGCTCGGACGGCTCGACTTCGTATTTCGGCATCTGCAAAAATCCGCTCGACTTGTCGCGCACGCCCGGCGGCTCGTCCTCCGGCTCTGCCGCCTCCGTCGCGGCGGGCGAGGCTGTGATCTCGATTGGAAGTGACACGGGCGGTTCCGCGCGACTTCCTGCGATATACTGCGGGCTTTGCGCGCTCAAACCCACTTACGGCGCGTTTTCGCGATACGGCCTTATAGGCATGGCTCCGTCCCTTGAACAGATCTGCCCGATAGCGACCTGCGTTGACGATTTATGGCTCGTGTTTGAAGCGGCGTGCGGTGCGGATGGTCGCGACATGACCTGCGCCTCTTTCGGTGAGAGCACGATACGTGACGAGCGCACGGTCGGCGTGTTTATCTCTCCGGATACGCCGTGCGACGCGAGAGATTCCGTACTGCACGTCGCGAAGTTCATGAGTGACGCGGGATATTCCGTTTGTGAAGTTGAACTCCCGTGCTTTGACGATATTCTCGGGATTTATTACACGCTGTCGTCCACCGAGGCTTCGTCTCAGCTTGCAAGATACGACGGGCTTCGCTACGGCACGCGTATCGGGTGCGATAACAACGACGCTTTCGAAAATGCGAAGTCTTGTGAAAATAACGCAAGCGACAGCGCGGACGGCACAAATACCGCAGAGTCGCGAAAGATCGGCGAGTCGACGGACGACGACGTCGTGCGCACGCGAAGTTTGACGTTCGGTGCGGCACTTCGTGAGAGACTTACCGAAGGCGCATATGTCCTGAATGCGAAAAACGGAGGGATATATATAACTGCCGCAAGGCTTCGCGAGCAGATAAAGCGCGAGATGACAAGGCTTCTTTCATCCGTGAGCGTGGTCATAACTCCCGCAACGGACAGAGTGGCAACGCCTGTCGGCGAGAGCGATTTCAACGCCGACAGGTACGCCGTTTACGCAAATCTCACCGGACAGCCTGCGCTTGTGCTCCCTTGCGGACGCGGCGAAAACGGGCTTCCGCTCGGTGTGCAGCTCATTTCCCGCGCGGGATCGGATCGTGATCTGCTCGCCATTGGACGTGAGCTTGAACGGAGGACTGAAAATGAGAAGCTATAAAGGATACGAAGCTGTGGTCGGTCTTGAGATACACGTCGAGCTTCGCACGAAGCGTAAGGCGTTCTGTTCCTGCTCTGCGGAATACGGCGGCGAGAGGGACACTCACGTCTGCCCGGTTTGTATGGGAATGCCGGGCGCGACTCCCGTGATAAATCCCGAGGCTGTGAAGTTTGCGCTTCGCGCGGGACTCGCGCTCGGATGCGAGATATCGCGCATTTCGCGTTTTGACCGCAAACACTATTTTTACCCCGATCTCCCAAAGGGCTATCAGATAACGCAGTTTTACGAGCCGCTTTGCCGCGACGGCGAGCTTGAATATGAGCTTGACGGACAGCGTCACGCGGTCAGGATCGAGAGAATACATCTCGAAGAGGACGCGGGAAGACTTTCGTACTCCGACGGCAAGATCAAAATCGACAACAACCGATGCGGCGTCCCGCTCGCGGAGATCGTAACGAGTCCCGATATGACGGGCGGCGAGGAAGCGATGGCGTTTGTACGTGAGTTGCGTCGCAGACTCCTCTTCGCGGGCGTGTCCGACTGCCGAATGAACGAGGGCTCACTTCGCTGTGACGTGAATGTCTCGGTGCGCCCCGTCGGCGAAAAGTCGCTCGGAAACCGTTGTGAGATAAAGAACATCAACTCGATAGCATTTATCGGACGTGCCGTGGACGCGGAGCTCGTTCGTCAGACGGAGCTTCTCGCATCGGGCGAGAGCATCACAGTGCAGACGCGCCGATTTAACGAGGACACGGGAAAGACCGAATATATGCGCGACAAGGAGACGGCAGCGGATTACAGATACATCCGCGAGACGGAGCTTCCCGCCGTGATAACCGATGCGGAGTATGTCGAATTTGAAAGATCGCAAATGCCGCCGTCACCGTCGGAACGCGAAGCGCGCCTTTCAAAGCTGTCGATCAGCAACGAGACTGCCGCGGCCATATGCCGCACGCCCGAGACGGCGGACTATTTCGACGAATGCCTAAGAGTATCCACTCACCCAGACACTGCTGCAAAGCTGTACGTGTCGGAAGTAATTCCCGCCATGACGCGCGGCGAGAGCTTTGCGGACGCCGTTCGCCTTGCCGAATGCGCGGATATGCTTGCCGAGGGAGAGATAAATAACGTCTCTGCGAAAAAATGTCTGCAGCTTTGCGTGGAGGAGGACTCGAGTGCGCGAGATGTCGCACGTCGGCACGGGCTTTTCATCATTCGAGACCGTGAGACGATACTCGAGCTTGCACGCAAAGCATTTTCCGAAAATGCGCGGACGGTGAGTCAGGTGCTCGGCGGTAAAGAGAGCGCGAAAAAGGCACTTGTGGGAGCTGTCATGCGAAGCTCCGGCGGCAGAGCGGACGCGAAGCTCGTCGCTCAGTGCGTGGACGAGCTGACAGAAGCCGCACGGCGCGAAAAGTAAATCAAGTACAGAAGAGAGCACACCGAACGTGCGCTGTGATGTGTCCTTGAGTGGGCACATTTCGCAACGAAGATCGGGTGCTTTTTTCTTCCTGTTACAGGTTTAAAAAGTTACAAATCGGAACATTTGCTCGGTTTGCGCTTGCGGATATTCCGAAAATATGAACAAGTTTGTCGCGCCGAAGCTCACAAAGTGCGGTGTTTATCAATAAAGTGTCGGGGAAAGGTCGTTAATAATTGTAAAGGGTGAAATGTGGAAATATATCGCAAAATAAGGAAACAAATGACAATTTACCGTCGAAAATGCACGTCCGTTGACGAAAAGGAGAAAAATAGCGCATAAAACGCGAAAAAAACATAAATATTTTTATTCCTCCCCCTTGCTATTTAGCCTTGATTGATATATAATAATATCGAGGTGGAGCAAAGTGCCACAAAGTGGAGTGAAAGGGAGGAATTTGGCTATGCTGATGGGAACGTACCCACATTCGTTGGACGCTAAGAACAGACTCATAATTCCTTCAAAGCTGAAAAGCGAGCTCGGTGACACCATTGTCCTCTCAAGAGACTCCGACCGTTGCCTTGCCGTTTACTCCATCGAGGAGTGGGAGCGTTATGCCGCAAAGTTTGACGATCATTCAAAGAGCTCCGCAAAGCGCGTCTCTCGTTTGGTTTTCGGACTCGGCTCACAGGTCCAGCTCGACTCGCAGGGCAGAGCAGTCATTCCGCAGAACATGGTGGAATATGCCGGAATCACGAAGAACGTCGTGATCGTCGGTTGCGGAAGATATGCGGAGATATGGTCTGAGGAAAGATGGAATCAGTTTGAGGCGGAGGCAGATCCCGATGAGATCGCGGGGATCCTCGAGAGCCTCGGAATCTGACGGTGAAATAAATGGAATTTGCACATAAATCGATACTGTTTGACGAGTGTATGAGCTTTCTCGACCCGTCGCGCGGAGGCATATACGTTGACTGCACCGCGGGCGGCGGCGGACACTCGCTCGGAATAGCTTCTCGCTTACCGGAAAATTCCCGACTTATTTGCCTTGACCGCGACGACGACGCGCTTGCGGCGTGCGAGAAACGTCTCGCCGATTACAGCGACAAAGTGACGCTCGTCAAAGCCGAGTTTTCGAGCCTCGGCTCGGTGCTCGACTCCCTCGGCATTGAAAAGATCGACGGGATCATGTGGGATCTCGGCGTTTCATCGTATCAGCTCGACGAGGCCGAACGCGGATTTTCGTACATGGCGGACGCGCCGCTCGATATGCGGATGGACAGAAGTGCCACGCTTGACGCCGCAGAAGTCGTAAACGGCTACCCCGAAAGCGAACTTAAAAGAATCATATACGCATACGGCGAGGAGAAATTCGCTCCCGCCATCGCCGCCGCGATCGCAAAAAGGCGGCAGTCGGCACCGATCGAAACGACGCTCGAGCTTGCCGACATAATAAAAGGTGCCATCCCCGCTGCCGCACGACGCCGCGAGGCACAGCACCCCGCAAAGCGCACATTTCAGGCGATACGCATCGAAGTAAACCGTGAGCTTGACGTTATAGCTCCGTCGATCGAGACGGCATCGGACAGACTGAATGCGGACGGCATCGCCGCCGTGATCACATTCCACTCGCTTGAGGACAGGATCGTAAAGCAGACGATGGCATCTCTTGCACGAGGTTGTGTCTGCCCTCCGGAATTTCCGGTGTGTGTGTGCGGCAATGAGCCCAAGGTTAAAATACTCACCAAAAAGCCGACAGTCCCGACGGAGGACGAGCTTTGCGACAATCCGCGAGCGAGAAGTGCGAAGCTTCGCGTGATGAAAAAGCTTTGATCGGCAGATGCAAAAAATAAATTATTGAATTTTTGAAAAGGAGACGGGACCGTGACATATCAGGCTGTGAGAGGTAACTCATCAAGTTATATGAACGTCGGACGAGCAGATGCAAATGCAGAGCGCGTGCGACGCGATGACGCGCGCCGTGCCCGTTCCTCAGCACCGAATATTCGCCGTGAGCGTGAAGCCGCAGAGGCTCGACGCGTACGTGCGGCCGCAGAGCGGGAAAATGCCCGTCGCCGCGCCCGCGCGGAATACGAAAACGCCCGCCGCATGGAAATGCTCGAGCGTGAGATCCGCGCTCAGGAAATGCGCCGTGCGCAGATCGCCGAATACGAAAAGCGCGTAAAGCGCGAGCATCGCGAGGCTCGCCGTGCGGCAAAGCTCGCCGCAAGAGCGGAACGCCGCCGCGAGGAAAAGCTTCTTCGCCGCCGCGAGATAAAGGTAAAGCGCGTAAAGCTTCCGATGAACATCGTGCTCAGCATACTCATCGCATTCGTGATGCTTTGCGGTGTCGCCTACAGCGCGACTCGCGTTGCCGTCAGTACATATGAGCTTTCAAAAATGCAGAACGAGCTTTCCACAGTTCGCGAGGACATCGAAAGATACCGCATCAAGCTCGAGCAGAAAAACGACCTCGGCGAGATCGAAAAGCTTGCGGTCGACGAGCTCAATATGGTAAAAGAAGACTCCGTACAGAAAAAGTACATCACCGTGTCGGACGGCGAGCGCATCGTGCTTGAAAACGATGATGACAACTCCCCCGAAAACTACGGCGGAATTTTGTCGGGACTTGCATCCGTGTTTGACGGCATTCTCGATTACATTCGATGAAGTCCGCGACAAAATCGCAAAAAAGACATTTTAAGATCGGCGCACTTTCCGGTGCGCTTTGATTTTCTCGAATATCCCGCCGCGTGCGGAAATATTATTGATAGCGAGGTCACCGAAGGTCGAGCATAGGAGAGCATTGTGAACAAAAAGATAAACAACCGAACCGATAAGCGGACCTGGAAGAGAATGAAGATCAGTCTCGGTATCGCCGTGTTCTTGATGGGTGTCGTTATCGCGTCGCTGATAAAATATCAGCTGATCGATTACGAATATTATCAAAACCAGGTGCTCGAGCAGCTGACGACAGAAATGATCGTGACTCCGAAGCGCGGAGACATAACCGACAGAAACGGCGTCGTCCTCGCGACGACGAAGACCGTATACAATATTATAGTATCTCCGAAAGATATAATAGCACGGAATGAGGAGATAGTCAAGCTGAACTCGGATGACGACAGCACAAACGATGTTCGATTCGAGTGGGTGTCGGCGGACGGCAAAGCTTCCTACACGGGAGAGCGCGTCGACGAGCTGATGCTTGAGTTTTTTACAAATCTGTTTGAATTTGACGCCGAGGAGAGAGAAGCGGTTCGCAAAAAGTTCTCAACAAAGACAGACAAGGGTGAATACAGACAATATGAGGTGATACGCACGGAGGTCGAGGAAGCGGACGATCAGCTCGTGCGTGATTTTATTGCGGAATATAAGCTTTCGGCGCAGATTTACGACCGCGCGTCGAATAAAAGATACTATCCCTACGACAGCCTCGCGTCACACGTTGTCGGATTTATGTCATCCTCCGGCTACGGAAGCGGCGGTATCGAGTCGTACTACAACAGCTATCTTGAGGGAACGAGCGGTAAGTACGTTCGTGCACACGACGCGAACAAAAATGAGCTCCCGTTTGAATATGAGACATACATTCCCGAGAAAAACGGCTATACCGTCGTGTCGACGATTGACAGCTACATACAGAGCTCCCTTGAAAATCAGCTGAAGATGACCTACGCCGATTCGCTTGCGAACAACCGCGTCATGGGAATCGTGCTCGATATCGAGACGGCGGGAGTGCTCGCGATGGCAACATATCCGAATTTCGACCTCAACGATCCGTTTTTGAAAAGCGAGGAGAACCTCACTTTCTTCGACGAAAACAATATAGGTTCATTTGTCGACGGCGATGGCAAATACTACGAGCCGTCAGATACGGAGAAGCTTTACAGACTTTGGAACAACAAAGCGATCTCCGAGACATACGAGCCCGGTTCGACATTTAAGATAATCACCACCGCCATGGCACTTGAGGAGCAGGTCATAACATTCGACACGCCGTTTAACTGCCCCGGATACTGGACTGTCGACGGATGGCCGTACCCGATCTACTGCCACGACCACTCCGGCCACGGCACGCTCCCTTATCGCTACGGACTTCAGCAGTCGTGCAACCCCGCGCTCATGCAGGTCGCAGCTCTTGTCGGCCGCGAGAGATTCTACAATTATTTTGAGGCGTTCGGATACACATCGACGACAGGCATCGATATCTCGGGCGAGTCGCGAAGCGTGTACAATAGCATCGATTCATTCACAAACGTCAGCCTTGCGGTATACTCGTTCGGTCAGACGTTCCGAACCACCGCCATCCAGCAGCTCTCCGCGATAGCGACAGTGGCTTCCGGCGGATATTATAAGACCCCGCACGTTTTAAAGGAAGTCCTCGACGAAGACGGAAGCGTAATCATGACTTACGACACCGATATAAAGCGTCAGGTCGTGAGCACCGAGGTCTGCGACCAGATCGCCGCCGTTCTTGAGGACGGTGTTTCGGGCAACGGCGGTGCGAAAAACGCATACGTCAAGGGATACAAAGTCGCCGCTAAAACGGGTACGTCCGAGAAGCGAGACTCGAAAGCCGAAAACGCCGATGAGCTTCGCGTGGGATCGTGCATCGCTTTTGCACCTGCGGATGACCCCGTGGTCGCCGTGATAATCGTCGTGGATGAGCCGATGAACGGTTCCGTGTACGGAAGCGTCGTCGCCGCACCCTATGTTTCAAATCTTCTTGCCGATATTCTCCCTTATCTCGGAATCGAGCCGAACTACTCCGATGAGGAGCTTGCGATGCTCGATGTTACCGTTGCGGATTACGTCGGCACTTCGCCCGACAGTGCGAAAGCCGAGCTTGAAGCGGCGGGGCTCTCATGCGAGATCGTCGGAGATGGTGGCGTTATCACAAGCCAGATCCCCGTAGCGGGAAGCACTATGCGTAAGAACAACGGACGCGTGATCCTCTACTGCGGAGGCGAGGGAGAAAAGAAGTTCACGACAGTGCCCGACCTTACCTCGAAGACTGCGGAAGCGGCAAATATGCTCCTTATAAACGCAGGACTGAACGTAAAGATCACCGGAGCCGCGAACGGCTCGTCGGCGACCGTTATAAATCAGAAGCCCGCCGCAGGTGAGACTGTCGAAGCGGGAAGCGTGGTCGAGATCGAGCTCCGCCACATGGACGGTACGGACTGATACCGCTTCACGGAAGTTTAAAGATATTTTAAGCTTTCGGAGGTTATGATGAAGCTTTGTGAGCTTTTGAGAGGTGTCGACGTAAAAAAATGCGCCCTGCCGCTTGATACCGAAATCAGGCAGATCTGCTCTGACTCGAGAGAGGTGCTCCACGGTGGGATGTTCATATGCGTGACGGGAACTCACCGTGACGGACATGACTATATTTCCGACGCCGTGTCGCGCTCATGTGCGGCAGTGGTGCTCGAGAGAGAAGTGTCGGACGACGTTTTGCACGTGCCGTACGTGCTCGTCGAAAACACACGCCTTGCCGAGGCGCATATCTGGAATAATTTTTACGCACGTCCCGCAGACGGAATGCGAGTTATCGCGGTTACGGGCACGAACGGAAAAACCTCATGCGCGTTCATGATGCGCGAAATATTTCGCCGTGCGGGCGCGAAAGTCGGACTTATCACGACGGTGCGCGCCATGTTTGAGGACGAAATTCTCGGGACTCTCGGCGGCTCGTCGGTCAGCGACGTCGCGGGTGCGATGACAACTCCCGATCCCGAATATTTGTACGGCACGATCGCGATGATGAAAAAACGCGCGGCTGATGTGCTCGTGCTCGAAGCTTCGTCTCACGCGCTGTCGCAGTATAAGACAGATCCGCTCTCGATAGACGTTGCGGTTTTTACGAATCTCAGCGAAGAGCATCTCGACTACCACGGTACGATGGAGAATTATTTCGCCGCAAAGTGCCGCCTTGCCGAAAGTGCCGCGCGCCTCATTATAAATGACGACGACGTTTTCATGCACCGACTTAAAGATATGTTCGCGCGAGACAAACGTGTCGTTACCTGTTCCGCCGACAGCACATCGCGACGCCATTTGAGTGCCGATGTGTCCGCGCTTCGTCAAAGCGTAAGCCTGTCGGACGGCGCGGAATATGTGTATTTCTCAAAAGAAGCCGTTTTCAGGCTCTCCTGCCCGATACCGGGCGGGTATACCGTGCAAAACTCACTTCTTGCTGCGGTTGCCGCGCTTGAGTGCTCGGTTTCCGCCGAGATCGTGAGAGATGCGCTTGGAAAGATCACGAGCATCGACGGCAGACTCGAACGAGTTGACCTTTCGGAATATCCCGTAGGCTTTTCGGCATATGTCGATTACGCGCATACGCCCGCTGCGCTCGAGTCTCTGCTTTTGTTTTTGAGGCGTGAGAGGACGCGTGGTCAGAGGATAATCCTACTATTCGGATGCGGCGGGGAGCGAGACAGGTCAAAACGCAGACGCATGGGCGACATCGCCTCGCGACTTGCCGATTTTGTCATTGTGACCTCGGATAACTCGAGGAATGAGGACGCCGAGACGATAATCTCGGAGATCGTTTCGGGACTTGACCTTGAAAAGCCGCACGCGGTGATCAAAGACCGTCGCGAGGCGATAGAGTACGGCGTAAGCTGTGCGCGAGAGGGAGACATTCTTCTGCTTGCGGGCAAGGGACACGAAAAATACGAGATAGACGCGAGCGGGAAGCATCCGTTTGATGAAGCGGCGATACTCAGAGCCGCTTGCGATATGAAAAACAAGAACAACGATAAAAGCAGAGATAAATAATGCAGAAAGGCCGAAGAAAATGAGCACTTTACTTAAACTTGTCACTCCCGATGTCGAGACGCTGTGCGGCGTTGTCGGCGGTACTGCGGAGTACATAGGAAATTTTGACCACACCGTAACAGTTAAGGGACTGGCGATATCATCGTCCGAGGCCGACAAAGACTGCGTATTTTGTGCAATAAAAGGAAGTCGCGTTGACGGCGCGGACTTTATCACCGATGCCGTAGGTCGCGGAGCGTGCTGTGTCATTACAACACATCTGCCCGACATCGCTCGCACGTGTCCCGAGCCGTTTTGCGCCATAATCGTCGACGACGTGATCGAAGCCATCGGTCGCTTTGCGTCGTGGTATCGCGATCACTCGAAGGCAAAGTTCGTGGCGGTCACGGGAAGCGTCGGCAAGACCACAACAAAGGAAATGATAGCCGCGGTCGCTTCTGCGGCCTTTAAAACTCACAAGACAAAAGGAAACTACAACAATGAGCTCGGACTTCCTCTCACGATATTCGAGCTGTCTCCGGACGACGAGGTATCCGTCCTCGAGATGGGTATGAGCAATCTCGGCGAGATCGAGCATATGTCGCTCATCGCACGCCCCGATATCGCGATAGTTACGAATATCGGAACCTCGCACCTTGCCTCGCTCGGCACGCGCGAGAATATCTGCCGCGCAAAGCTTGAGGTGTGCGCGGGAATGAAAGAGGACGGTGTTGTGATACTCAACGCCGACGAGCCGCTCCTTTGCCAGGGAGCAAAGCGTCTGAATGTCGACGTTCGCTACATGAGCATAGTAAACCGACGCGGCGACTACAGAGCACTCAATATGAGAACGACCGCCGACGGACTCATTTTCGATATGATATATAACAACAAAGCGGTCACGAATGTTGAGATAATGGTGCACGGAAAGCACAACGTGTATAACGCACTCGGCGCATATGCCGTGGGAACGCTTCTAGGAATGGACGATTTCCTCATCAGACGCGGACTTCTTTCGTTCGTCGGTGCGGAGATGCGCCAGAGCATTTATGAACTCGGAGACATAACGGTCATCGACGACTGCTATAACGCAAGCCCCGAGTCGATGCGCGCCGCTCTTGACGTGCTCGCGTCGATCGCAGTGCGTCAGAACAAGCGTCCGCTCGCTCTCATCGGCGATATGCTCGAGCTCGGCGACTATTCGCGCCTTATGCACGATCAGCTCGGACAGTACGTCGCGCAGACGAAAGTTGCAAAGCTTTTCTGCTACGGACGCATGAGCGATGTCGTGGCCGAGGCCGCGATCAAGAGAGGCCTCCGCGCTGAGAACGTCTGCGTGTGCCTCGACACGCGCGACCCGCAGACCATGGCGAATATGATCCTCGATGTGATCTCCGACGGCGACGTGCTCCTTGTCAAAGCAAGCCGCGCGGTTCACGCGGAGCTCGTTATCGAGTGCCTGCGCAAAAAGCTCGCGAGAAATAAGCATCAGAAAAGCAATCCGACAGCTAACGGAAGGATAGTAAAATGAACGTGAAAATAATGTTTGCCGCAGAAGTCGTTTTGACTTTTTTACTCACGGTGTTGATCTCCCGCCGCCTTATCCCCGCGCTGAAAAGCCGCAAAATGGGTCATAGAATACTCGAAATAGGCCCGAGATGGCATAAAAACAAAGAGGGAACGCCGACGATGGGCGGTATTGCTTTCATTATTTCGTCACTCGTCGTCGGAGGCGTCGTCGCCGTGCTGATCGGTATAAACGAGGGCGCGGGAGCGGCAATGCCGTTCGTGTTCACCCTCGCACTCGGACTTGCGGGCGGACTTATCGGCTGTATCGACGACAGCGCGAAGCTGCGCAACAAGCGAAACGAGGGCCTGACGGCACCGCAGAAGTTCCTTCTTCAGCTTGTCGCGGCGGCATTATATCTGTTCGGCATGGCTCTCGTCTGCCACGTCGACACGACAATGCACATTCCGTATTTCGACGTAACGCTTGAGCTCGGCGTATTTTACTACATTATATCGCTCGTTCTTATCTGCGGCGTGATGAACAGCGTCAACCTCACCGACGGTATCGACGGACTTGCATCCTCGGTCACACTCGCCGTCGGCGTGTTCTTCACCGTTTGCGGATTTTTCAGAGGAGTCGCTGACGTTCCCGTGCTTTCTCTCGGTGCGATCCTTATCGGAGCTTGCGCGGGATTTCTCGTGTACAATCTCAACCCCGCGAGGGTATTCATGGGCGACACGGGCTCGCTGTTCCTCGGCGGACTTGTGGTCGGCGGAGCTTATATGATGGATGAACCGCTTATTATAATTGTTTGCGGACTTGTGTACATCATCGAGACTGCGTCTGTCATGCTTCAGGTAACATATTTTAAGCTTACTCACGGAAAGCGTCTTTTCAAGATGGCTCCGATACATCATCATTTTGAAAAATGCGGTTGGTCGGAAAACCGCGTCGTTATCGTATTCACGGCGGCGACTGTCGTTTTCTCGGCTCTCGCGTTTCTCGGCGTTTGCCGATAAAATCCAAATTTGAAAGGGCGGTGCGTCGAGCATGGCTGACAATAACAGATACGGGCGTGCGTTGAGACGGCCGTCGGACGCGACAGGTGTGAAAGCATCCGTGCCGCAGCATAGAAACACGCGTGAACAAAATAACGCTCACGCACGCGTGAATAATACTGTGAGAAACGTGTCGGGAGCTTCCACAGGCGGCACAAATCCTTCGCGTAACGTCAGAATTTCGCCGTCCCGCGCGGCAAGCGTCACACACGCTTCACCGTCGCGAAGCGTAAACAGAGTAGCTTCACCCGCACCGCGTACCGCGGCAAGGAGTACACAAATCCGAAGCGGCAGTACCAAAGTTCAGCCCGGCACAAAGAGCGCGGACACTCCGCGTCGCACGTCGGGGGCGCAAAACGTCTCGTCGGGACGCGCGCGCGCCTCTTTAAACGGACAGATGCGCACATCTTCGCAGCACGGCACACACAGAGCCGCTCGCACGTCTTCCAACCGCTACAGAGAGAAAGTGAACCGTCCGAGCGCACCGGTCTCCTACGGACGCGAAACGGCGATCACCGCACGCGACGAAAGAAAGATACGCAGGCTCGAGAAAAAGGAACTTCGCCAAATCGAAGCTGAGCGCGAATGGCAGAGCGATGTCGAGCGTGTGCGCGGCGGCATCGACAAAGTCATGGTCGTCATCATCCTTGTTCTTCTCGCGCTCGGCGCGCTGATCATCTACAGTGCAAGTTATCCTGCGGGAATCACGAAAAAGCAAAACGGATACTACTTCTTCACGCGACACATCATAACACTCATCCTGGGGTTTGTTGCCATGTTCGTAGTGTCGTTCATACCCGCCGGCTTTTACAAAAAAGGCATGGGATTTGTGGGCTATATCATAACCGCCGTATGCCTCGGTATTGCCGGATTTAAAGGAAGAAACGGCGAGGGCGTCGCAAATGTCGGACGCTGGATATACATCGGATCATTCGGCTTTCAGCCGTCGGAGCTGATGAAGATCGCGCTGATCTTGGTGCTCGCGTGGTATCTCGACAGGTATCAAAACGAGCTTAAAAGCGGCAGGACGCTCGATGAAAAGATCGATATAATAGTTGAGGGAAAACGCGGAGGCTTTTTAAGAAGACTTTCGCGTGCTTTCGGCCTCGGAAGCGGAAGCTTTTTGCGCACATATCGCTACAACACCATCTATCCTCTTTTGATAGTCGGTGTGTCGTGTTTACTTGTCCTCTTCGGAAGACACCTTTCGGGAATGGTCATCGTCGGATGTATCGGTTTTGCGATGATACTTGTCGCCGGATGTCATCCGCTTTACGCGATAAGCACCACGCTTGCGGCTGGAATCCCCGTTATCGCGGTGTACCTTTCGCTTAACAAATACGCGCTCGATCGCGTTTTGACTTTTACTGCGGAAAACCCCGATGTGCTCAGCGATAAATGGCAGCTGAGCCAGGGCATCCTCGCTATCGGCTCGGGCGGACTTTTCGGCGTCGGATATACGGGTAGCCGACAGAAATACGGTTATCTCCCCGAGGCGTACAACGACTTTATTTTCAGCATCTGGTGCGAGGAGTTCGGCTTTGTCGGCGCATTCCTCCTCATTGCGTTGTTTGTCGTGTTTATCTGGAGAGGCTATCTAATCGCGATGCGTGCTCCCGATAAATATTCGTCGATGGTCGCATTCGGCATCACAACTCAGGTGGCTCTTCAGGCGATATTCAATATGTGCGTCGCCTGCGGCGTTATTCCGACAACGGGCATATCGCTTCCGTTTATCTCCGCCGGAGGAAGCTCGCTTGTGATCTTGATGGCGGAAATGGGAATACTGCTTTCCATCTCACGTCGGTATTACAGAAAAACGGCGTGAAATACGTTACCGAAACGAAAGGATACGTCAAATGAGAGTAATAATGACAGGCGGTGGCACGGGAGGACACGTGAATCCCGCGCTTGCAATAGCCGAAACCATAAAAAGAAACGAACCCGATTCTGAGATAATCTTCGTCGGCACGGAGCGCGGCATCGAAAATAAGCTCGTGCCCGCTGCGGGATATGAACTTCACCATGTCGATGTTCGCGGCATCAGACGAAGCCTTTCTCCCGCGAACATCCGCGCATTTTGGCTTGCGCTGACGTCGCCGTATAAGGCAAAGCGTCTCATTCGCGAGTTTAAACCCGATGTTGTCATCGGCACGGGAGGGTATGTGTCGTGGCCTGTCGTAAAGGCTGCGTCGATGATGAAAATCCCGTGTGCGCTTCATGAGTCGAATGTGGCGGCGGGAGTTGCCGTGAAGATGCTTCAAGATCGCGTCGACCGAATATATCTGAATTTCGAGGCCACAGGCCGCTCGCTCCACTGTCCCGACAAGCTCCTGCGCGTCGGAAATCCTCTCCCGGGAGATTTTTCGCGTATGAGTCGCGACGAGGCGAGAAAAAAGCTCGGTATTGACGGGAAATATAAAAACGTGATCCTATCCTACGGCGGAAGCATGGGGGCCGAAAAGGTCAACGACGCCGTGCTTGAGCTGATGAAAAACTACTCGTCAAAGCACCCCGAAACCTTACATATACACGCCACAGGCTCGATCGAGTGGCAGATCTGCCGCGGGCAGTTCGCGAAAGCGGGTCTTGAAAAATACGATAATCTCGAGCTTGTGGAGTATATCTACGATATGCCCGTGAAAATGGCGGCGGCCGATCTCATCATCTGCCGAGCCGGCGCACTCACGGTCTCGGAGCTCGCGATGTGCGGCAAATGTCCGATCTTCATCCCCTCGCCGAACGTCACCGAGAATCACCAGTACAAAAACGCGCGAGTGCTTGCCGATGCGGGCGCGGCGTTCGTGTTTGAAGAGCGTCGCCTTGCGGAAGACTCGAGCATTCTCACTCAGACGGTCGCGGGACTCATGTCGCCCGACGGTGAAGGAGAGCGTGCACAGATGAGCGAAAAAATACGTGAGTTCGCGCTTGCCGATGCAAATCGCTTGATCTACAACGACATAAAGCGTCTCATCGAAGAGAAAAAGAAAAAATAAGCGCACTGTACAGAGGAAAATGAGATGACCGAGGAACAAAAAAAGTTTGGTCGGGATTTTTATGACGGCGCGCGACGCCCGACGGCTGTCTTCGATAAAGGCCGAGTAGGCCGAAACGAGCCTCGGGGAGAGAACGAAAACGCACGCGCACGAGGCGCACAGCGAGGAAATCGCAAAATGCGCGAGGTTCGACGCGAGGCGGGAGAGCGCAGACGAAAAGTCAAGCGTCGCCGCGCACTGCTCCTTACCGTCGCTTTTATCGTAATCTTCGCGCTGATAGCCGGAGTCGTGTACAAGCTGATGTTTGTCGTAAAGAACATAAACGTCACGGGAAGCGAAGTTTATTCGACGGAGGAAATATGCAACGCGGGCGGACTGTCGCAGGACGTGAACCTGTACTCATTCCGCGCGAGTAGCTTTGCTTCGAGCGTGACGCTTAAATGTCCGTATATTTCGCGAGTGACTCTCGAGAGAGAAATTCCCGACACCGTGAATATAAGCGCGACGGAGGAAAGTGCCGTTTATTACGCCGATATATACGGTGAGTACAAGCTCCTTTCGGAAAGTCTGCGAGTGCTCGGAACGGTAGCCGAGGATGAGATTTCGGACGAGCTTATAATGCTCAAGCTCCCGTCGGTCAGCTACGCCGTCGCGGGAAGACAGATATCTTTTGCCGTCGAGCGTCGGAGAAGTGACGTCACAAAACTTCTCACCGACGTCGCACAGTCCGAACTTTGCGACAGAATAAGCATGATAGATCTGCGTGACAAGTATGAAGTGACGATGGTCTGCGACGGCCTCAGACTGCTTGTGATCGGCGAAAACGAGGATGTTGAATACAAACTTCGAGTCGCCTCCAAGGTGCTTGAGGACGCGATGTTCGCAAATAATACCGACAAGTATCGCATCGACCTGACCGTGAGAGGCAAAACGGGGGTTTTGAAAGACAATTCGCTCGTTCTCGAATAAGTCGGTCGCAAAGTTGATTTCGACACACGCATAAAGACATAAACTGTCAGCGACAAACGTCTAAAAGAGTATTTTTTCGGCCGGCAGACGTTTGAAATTCCGAAAAATCAAAAAAAATCGCGTCTTTTTGAGTTTTTGCCTAAAATATTTTTTAAAGCACTTGAAAAAATCCTGATTTTAGTGTATTATATATGTTAGGTAACGATTCGATCCGTAAAATACATCAAGAAGTAAATCTTAAGGAGGCAACTGCAATGCCATTTGAATTTGACGATAACTATCAGAGCAAGGTTAACATAAAGGTCGTCGGTGTGGGCGGAGGCGGAAACAACGCCATCAATCGCATGATCGTGACCAATGTTCGCGGTGTTGACTTTATTTCCGTTAATACCGATAACCAGTCCCTTCTTCACTCGAGCGCGACCATAAAGGTGCCGATCGGCGAGAAGATCACAAAGGGCCACGGAGCCGGTGCAAATCCCGAGATCGGTGAGCACGCCGCAGAGGAGAACATCGAGGAGATCAAGAGCGCACTCACAGGCGCGGAGATGGTCTTCGTTACAGCCGGCATGGGCGGCGGTACGGGTACAGGAGCTGCTCCCGTTGTCGCAAAGATCGCACAGGAGATGGGCATACTTACAGTTGCTATCGTCACAAAGCCTTTCGCATTCGAGGGCAAAAAGAGAATGGAGCAGGCAGAGCTCGGTATTGCCAAGCTCAGCAAGTATGTTGACTCTCTTATCATAATCCCCAACGAGAAGCTCAAAGAGATCGGCGAGAAGATCACGCTTATGAACGCGTTCGCCGTTGCCGACGACGTGCTCAGCCACGGCGTACAGAGCATCTCCGAGCTTATCAACGTGCCTCAGTACCTCAACCTCGACTTCGCCGACGTTACAACCGTCATGAAGAACGCAGGTTACGCTCACATGGGCGTAGGTGAGGGAAGCGGTAAGGACAAGGCAGAGACTGCGGCTATGAACGCTATCTCCAGCCCTCTGCTCGAGACTACCATCGCGGGCTCCATGGGTATCCTTGTCAGCATCACTGCATCTCCCGATATCGAGCTTAACGATATCGACACGGCATCTTCTCTCATCGCGAGCCAGGCTCACGAGGACGCAACCGTAATCTGGGGAGTTGCTTTCGATCCCGATCTTGAGGACAAGATGAAGATCACGATCATCGCTACGGGTTTTGATAACAGCTGCGAGAAGTTTGTTATGAAAAAGGGAAACGCTGAGGCGGCACCTAAGGCTGAGCCCGAGGTAAAGAAGGAAGAGCTTCCCGACCTCGCCGAGTCCAATGTTTCCGACGACGATATCTCCGAGATCATCAATATGCTTCGCAAGAGCAAGGAAAACGGCAGATAATCATTTAAGATAATAAAACAAAAGGTCGACGCTCAGCTGAGTGTCGGCCTTTTATGCGCTCGTCTGCTTTCTGTGCTCGCCGTGCGTTTTTTATTATACGAATCTTCGTGATACGGCTATCAAAAATGCGAGCTGAGCGACGATTATCGCCGGTATGCCGAGCATGAACTTCGCGTGGCGCGTCTTGTGGCGGATCAGCTGCATCGTCAGATACATGGCGACAGACCCGCCGAGAAGCGAGAGCAAGATCAGATGCTTTTCGGGCACGCGACGCGCATGGTGAACGGCAGATTGCTTGTCATGCACGGTGACGATGATCGATATCACGGATATTACGCTGAGATAAAAGAAAAACAAGCGGAAGATCATAGATATTTACCCGATTCGCCCTGCGCGAGTGTGTCGCAACGCTCATTGTACGGATGTCCCGCGTGTCCCTTGACCCACTCGAATTTCACACGGTGGAGTCGGCACAGCTCAAGAAGCTCGTCCCAAAGATCGGGGTTCAGCGCGGGAGAGCCGCCGCTTTTCTTCCATCCGTTTTTCTTCCACGACGCCGCCCAGCCTTTTGTGATGCCGTCGCAGACGTATTTTGAGTCGGTGGTCAGTGTGACGTCGCACGGACTTTTCAAAGTTTTCAGCGCACTTATGACTCCCGTCAGCTCCATGCGGTTGTTCGTCGTGTCGGCCTCGCCGCCGCTGAGTTCAAGCTCGCGCTGTCCGAAGACGAGCACCGCCCCCCAACCACCGGGACCCGGATTTTTTCTGCAAGAGCCGTCCGTGTATATATCGACGTGTAGCATCTTTTTTTCGCCCGCCGCGTTGGCCTTTTCGGAGACTTTCGTGCCCGCCGCCGAGCTTTTTTCGCCGCGTGCTTTATTATCGGTCGTTCGACGCACGTAGGGGAGTTTTATCGTCTTTTCGTCAAGAACTGCCGTGACGAGCACCCCGCTTTCGTCGTAAACGAGCTTCAGCGAGAAAAATGCGCGAGAGCTGTCCTCGATGAGGTCGAGAAAAATGTGATCTCCCTCCCACAGCTCGAGTGTGCGGAGCTTTTCGCGCGTGACCCACTCTAAATTTCCCTCGTCGCACTCGCAAAGCTCACCGGAATATTCGGAGCAGGTGAACAGGTGCATATACTCGCACTCGTCGCCGTATACGAATGTCACGATGCCGCGAAAAGCGAGAGCTTTTGCCGAAAGTCTGGTCTCCTCACGTATCTCGCGCCTGATGCACTCCTCAGGCGACTCGCCGAACTCAAAATGTCCGCCGATACCGATCCACTTGTCGCGGTTCAAGTCGTGCTCCTTTTTGACGCGGTGGAGCATGAGATACTTGTCGTCTTTTTCTATGTAGCAGAGAGTTGAATTTGTGATGCTCATTTTCAAATTTCCTTAAAGCGGAGCTCGGCTTCGACGTTCGTGCGTCCGTCCTCGCGAAGCGTGCGAAGATAGTGCACACCGCAAAGCTCGGCGTGATATATTGTAAGCTTCTCTCCGAGAGGTGCTTCGTTTAGAAAGTTTATGTTCATCCGCTCGAGACGGCGACCTTTCATGTCTCCCGTGTATCCGCAGAGAATGTCGGGGTATTTCGCGTTGTTCATATGACCGTTTATGTCGCAGTCCGCGTACTCGACGAGCCTCTCGCCGACTTTCACGGGCTCAGGCGTGCTCGGGATGCGAAAGCGTGTCGGCATATCGAGCTCGAGGGGCTCCTCGTCGTGATAATCCGCACCGGAGTCCGCAACGCGACAGGGACGACCGCGATTTACATCGAGAAGTGCCCAAGCGGAGGAGGCTTCGACGGAGACGAGCTCGCCCTTCTTTATGCGGTAGCAGCGGTTGAACGTCACGCCCTTTGAGCCCGCTGCCCATGTTTCGCAGTCAAATTCGTCATGAGTGCGAAGCTCTTCGCGGAAGATGACCGACATACGGCTGAGTACGAACGCAAGTCCACGCTCAAACAGCTCGTCGTATGACGGTCGCACAGCTGCGAGGTGTCCGTTTGCACAGTCCTGCAAATACCGCATGACGGAAGATGCGGATGCAATATTGTTTATATCTGTCTCGGCCGCGCCGAGTCTGTAGTGCTCAAGCCATTTCATTGTTGTTTCCTCGTTTGCGTTTTTGAAATAGGTATGATACTATTATATTATACGTTCCCGAAAAAATCAAGGCGCGTATTGTAAATCGGCGCGAAAACGTGCGCGGTATTCGTCAGTTTCGTTGACATTTCGTCGGGTGTGTGATACAATATATCAAAATAAGTTATGACCCTCGAAAGGTGCCGGACAGCGCATGAACAACAAGAAGCTTTACATAATCAAGATCGGAAGCAGCTCGCTTACCGGAAAAAACGGCGATATATCGCGTGAAAAGATACAGACCATCGTGCGCCAGGTTGCGGATGTCAGAGACGCGGGTCACGACTGCGTGATCGTCACATCGGGCTCGATCGCCGCGGGCTTCCGTGCGCTCGGATATACAACGCGCCCGACATCGGTTGCCGCAAAGCAGGCGTCGGCCGCCGTAGGACAGGGACTTCTCATGGAGGAGTACGAGAGGTTCTTCGCGGAGCGCGGCTATGTTTGTGCGCAGATACTCCTCACTCGCGGCGATTTCACCGACAAGCGCAGATATAAAAACGCGTTTGCCGCACTTGAGATACTTTTGAGCCGAGGGGCCGTGCCGATAATCAACGAAAACGACACGATCGCCGTAGAGGAGCTCAGACTCGGCGACAACGACACGCTCTCCTCGCAGGTCGCGGCGATGCTCCATGCGGATATGCTCATTTTGCTCACGGACACCGACGGACTTTACACCGCAAACCCCGCAAGCGACCCCACTGCACGCCACATTCCGACAGTCGAGCGCATCACACCCGAGATCGAACGCTACGCGGGCGGCGCGGGAACGAAAAACGGCACGGGCGGCATGATAACAAAGCTTCGCGGAGCGTCACTTGCGACGCGTGCGGGTGTTCCCGTGTTCATCTGCTCGTCAAAGGATGAAAATGTTATAATTAACGCGGTGGCGGGAAGCGCGAAGGGCACGCTCTTTAAGGCGGACGGAAGCCTCAGAACGCGCCTTCAGTGGATGGCGTTCTACGCACCGTCAAAGGGAAATATCTACGTTGACCGAGGCGCGGCCGAAGCGGTCGCACATCATGAAAAGAGTCTTCTCTGCGCGGGAGTCACCGCCGCCGAGGGAGATTTCGCAAGCGGAGACGTCGTTCGCATACTCACCGCCGGTGAGCACGAGTGTCTCGGACGCGGCATCGCGTCGTTCTCGAAAAACGAGATTTGCGATATGATAAACTCGGGAGACAGAAAGAGCAGTGTAGTCATCAGAAAGGATGACCTCGTCCTCACGACGCTGTAAACGATATACGATCCGAAAGGGAGTTTTGTAATATGAACGAGATACTTTTAAAGCAGGCGCAAAGCGCGAAAACTGCCGCAAGTGCGCTTGCCTGCGCGTCGACGGATGAGAAAAACCGCGCGCTTCTGCTTATTGCGGATGCACTTGAGTCGCGCGTCGGCGAGATACTTGATGCAAACGGCAGAGACGTCGCTGCCGCTGTCGAGGGCGGCACATCTGCGGCACTCATCGACAGATTGACGCTCAGTGAAAAGAGAGTTGCCGACATCGCGCTCGGCGTGCGACAGGTAGCCGCTCTCCCCGATCCCGTGGGTGAGGTCATCGAGGAGACGACCAGACCGAACGGACTTGTAATAAAGAGAGTTCGCGTGCCCCTCGGCGTTATCGGAATGATCTATGAGGCGCGTCCGAACGTAACCGTCGACGCCGCATCGCTCGCGCTTAAAGCGGGAAGTGCCGTCATGCTTCGCGGAAGCTCGAGCGCACTTGAATCGAATAAAAAAATAACCGAGGTAATGCGCGACGCACTTGCCGAGAGCAGTATCCCCTGTGACGCGGTGTCGCTTGTCGACGGACGCTCGCACGACGTGGTCGACGAGATGATGTCGCTTCGCGGATATATCGATCTCATGATACCGCGCGGAGGTGCGGGACTTATAAAGCGCGTCGTCGAAAACTGCCGCGTGCCCGTCCTCGAAACGGGAGTCGGCAACTGCCACATTTACGTTGACCGCGACGCGGATGCCGAAATGGCCGAAAATATCCTCATTAACGCGAAAACTCAGCGTCCCGCAGTATGCAACGCTGCCGAAACTCTGCTCGTTCATTCCGAGAGAGCAGACCTTGCCGTAAAGCTCTGCGACGCACTTCGCGCGGCGGGAGTTACCGTGCACGGTTGCCCGAAGATATGTGAGCTTGTTACCTATGCCGTACCCGTTACGGAAAAGGAGCTCGAGTGCGAATTTCTTTCGCTCGATATGGCAGTGAAGCTTGTCGACGACATCGACGACGCCATATCCCATATCAGACGCTACGGCACGGGACACACCGAGGCGATAATCACAAACGATCGCGCGGCGGCCGATAAGTTTATACGTGAGGTCGACGCGGCGGCGGTGAATGTCAACGCTTCGACACGCTTTACCGACGGCTTCGAATACGGCTTCGGCGCGGAGATCGGTATTTCCACTCAGAAAATGCACGCTCGCGGCCCGCTCGGACTTCGCGAGATAACCTCGTATAAATTCATCGTCGAGGGAACGGGACAGATTAGAAAGTGAGGCGTGACAAAATGAAAATAAACGGAAAGATCGCCTTTATCGGTGTCGGCTTCATGGCGGGCGCGATGATAGACGGAATACTCGGTGCAAAGCTAATCGCACCCGAAGACATATACTGCGTAAACGACGCGTTCCCCGACATCGCGAAAAGCGCGGCGGAGCGTCACGGCATATCCTGCGGCACGGCGGAGAGCCTTGCCGACTGCGACACGGTCGTTTTCGGAATAAAGCCGCAGGTGCTTCCCGAGGCACTCGAGATGTACGGTGAGTACCTCACCTCCGATAAGCTTTACCTTTCGATCATGGCCGGCATTTCGACCTCGCGCCTCGAGGACTCTCTCGGCGGCGCACGCGTCGTCCGCTTCATGCCGAATATGCCTCTGTCCGTCGGCCGCTCGGCCACCGTGTACACGCTCGGACGTGCCGCGGGCGAAAGCGAGGCAGAGCTTGCGGAGGCTGTTTTCGCGCCGCTCGGAATAATCAGACGCGTCGACGAGGACATGATCTCGGCGTACACGGCACTTTCCGGAAGCGGTCCGGCTTATATTTGCCGTATGGTCGAGTCGATGGCTCACGCGGCGGTAACGCTCGGCATTCCCGAAGACGCCGCAGAGGCGTTTGCGGTGCAGACGCTCATCGGAACGGCACAGGTCATAGATCAAAACGGAATTTCCCCCGCAGAACTTCGCGCGAGAGTTACCTCGAAAAAGGGAACCACTGAGGCTGCACTCGACTCGCTGAATGCTTCGGACTTTGACGCGACGGTCGAGGACTGCATGAAAGCTTGCCTCAGACGCAGCGATGAGCTTGCGAAAGCGTAAATACAGGCATATTAAATCAGAGAAAATAGCTGATTTTTTAAAAATAATAACAGCCGCCGGACGGCGGAGAACGGAGAACAAAATGGCAGACAAATATCCTTTTTCCATGTGGGTTTATAACCCTAAGTCGGATTTCACTCCCGACGAAGTCGAAGTCTGGAAAGAATGCGGAATGACGATCCCGATGACCCCCTCGATCCCCTGCACCGAGGAGGCCGCACGCGGACTTATTCCTTTTCTCGACCGCGCAGCAGAGTACAGAATGAAGATGATCGTAAACTGCGGCGGAGTGTCTTTCGGTGCTCTCAGAAGCATTAGCGAGGAAGAGCTTGAGAAGAATCTTCGCACAGTCTACGAGCCCCTCAAGGGTCATCCCGCGCTTTACGGATTCTTCATCGGTGACGAGCCGAGCGACAAGGAGTCTCTCGAGGCGACGGCAAAGTGCTTTGAGATCCACCACCGCGTAGCTCCCGAGCTGAAAGCGTATGTGAACCTTTGCGGAGACACACCCGTTCTTTCAAATGAGGTTCTCGGCGGCCGCACACTCGAGGAGTATTTCAGATACATCCGCGAGAAAGGCGCAAGCTTCGCGAGCCTCGATCTTTACGGAAGCATGATCAACGAGAAGACGCTCAGAGACGATATTTATTCGATGAAGGTAGTCGTAGGTGCTGCCGAAAAGGCAGGTATCGACATTTGGGCGAACACTCTCTCGAGCGCACACTACGCATTCAGAAAGCCGAACTATCACGAGCTTCTCTGGCAGATCACCGTCCCCGCAGCTTGCGGTTGCCGCGGTAATATCTGGTTCCGCTTCTACGATCGCAAGGCCGGACACGAGTACTTCGGCTCACCTGTCGACGAGTACGGCAACAAGACCGATACATACTACAATATGCTCCGCGCACAGCGTCGCTTTGCCGATCACTACGGCGAGATAATGCCGACACTCCACAGAAAGAGCTCGTATATGCTCGGTGACAATATCACCGACGTTTTCCCGCGCTTCAAGGACGGAGATCACGATCTTGTCAAGGTCAGCGCAGTATGGGACGACATCCTCGTCAGCTTCTTCGAGGACGATAACGGAAAAGAGTATATCTGCGCCGTCAATGCAATGACGACGATCCACGGCTCCGTTAATATCGAGTTCGATCCCGAAAAGTGTGCCGTTCGCGAGGTCACCTTCAACGGCGCGGATATCGGCGACAGCCCCGACTCCGGTAAGGAAAATATTCCTCTGTATGCCGGACAGATGCGCCTGTTTGTCATCGAGAAAAAGTAAATACGCACGGGAGCTTTGCACCACTTTGCGAAGCTCCCGAATTTTTTTACGCGAATCTACGCATTTTTATACGTGGAAAGTGAGTTTTTTCTCGAAAAGGCTTGACAACCCCGCCGAGCGGTGGTATAATAACGGCAACTTATTTAAATGCGTTGATGGAATTATTCCT
>CAYWTG010000004.1:0-26719 GCA_964461155.1 uncultured Ruminococcus sp. | reverse complement strand
ATGGAGGCACTGAACCGCCAGGCCATGCGCATACTTCGCCTCTTCGGCGACACCGAGACTCGCCGTGTCATCACCACGGTCGGCGCGGAGCAGGAATACTTCCTCATCCGCCGCGAGGACTTCGACAAAAGACGCGATCTCATATACACCGGCCGCACGCTCTTCGGCGCGACGGCTCCGAAAAGTCAGCAGCTTGACGACCACTATTTCGTCGCGATAAAGCCGCGCGTCAAGGCGTTCATGGAAGACCTCGACCGCGAGCTGTGGCAACTCGGCATATTTGCGAAGACCGAGCACAACGAGGCCGCGCCCGCGCAACATGAGCTCGCATCGGTATACTGCGAAGCGAACCGCGCCTGCGACCAGAATCAGCTCACGATGGAGACCATGAAAAAAGTCGCCGCACGCCACGGGCTCGTCTGCCTGCTTCACGAGAAGCCTTTCGAGGGAGTAAACGGCTCGGGTAAGCACGACAACTGGTCGCTTTCCACGTCGTCCGGCAAAAATCTGCTCAATCCCGGAAACGATCCGGCCGAAAATATGCAGTTCCTCGTCTTCATTTGCGCGGTCATCGCCGCAGTCGACGACTATCAGGAGCTTCTTCGCGCGTCTGTCGCGACGGCGGGCAACGATCACCGCCTCGGCGCGGCCGAAGCACCGCCGGCCATCATCTCCATCTTCCTCGGCGACGAGCTCACCTCTCTTCTTCACTCCATAGAGAGCGGCGAGACTTACCGTGCCGCAGAGGATGTCGTAATGGGCGTCGGCACGCACGTCATTCCGAAAATTTCAAAAGACAACACCGACCGCAACCGCACCTCGCCCTTCGCATTCACGGGAAACAAGTTTGAGTTCCGTATGCCCGGCTCGAGTTGCTCTGTCGCGGGACCGAATATCTTCCTCAACGCCGCAGTCGCGGACGAGCTTGCGCGTTTCGCGGACGAGCTTGAGACGGCGGAGTGCTTCGACACGACTCTGCGCGAGCTCATCGGACGCACCGTGCGTGAGCACTCGCGAATCATCTTCAACGGCGATGGCTACACCGGCGAGTGGGAAGAGGAGGCCGAGCGCCGCGGACTTGCAAATCTTCGCACCTGCGCAGACGCCGTGCCGCATATGAAAGATAAGAAAAACATCGATATGCTCGAGCGTATGCGCGTCCTCTCCGAAAAAGAGGTTCACAGCCGTTGCGAGATCCTCCTCGAAAACTACGTCAAGCTCCTCCAGATCGAGGCGTCGACGATGACGGATATGATAAATCACGATATCCTCCCCGCTGCCGTGAAGTACTCAAAGGTGCTCTCGGACGGTGCAGCGGCGAAAAAGTCTATCTCCGCACGCCTGTCGATATGTATGGAAGAAAAGCTCCTCTATCGCCTGTCGGATCTCACCGATGAGCTTTACGAGCGCGGCATCACCCTTGCTGAGCAGGTCGAGCGTCTTTCCGAGATCGGCGACAGCGAGCGCGGAGCGGATTTCTGCCGCGACAGCATCATCCCGACGATGGAAAAAGCGCGCGAGGCCGCAGACGAGATCGAAAAGATCGTCGGCCGCGAGTACTGGTGCTACCCCACGTACGGCGACCTCATGCTCGGCGTCCGATAAATCACGATTTAACCGAAAAAACGAGTCACGACGCGAAAGTCGCGGCTCGTTTTTGCTTTCGGCGGCGCATATTTAATATATCGCTGTTGAAAAATCGTGCCGCGGATGTTATAATGTAGGAAAAAGATAAGCTTTGCGGAGGCGAAAATGTTTAAAAAATTGATATCGTTTGCCGTCGTTGCGGTGCTCGTGCTATCGGCGACACTTTCGGTCTTTGCCGCAGGCGACGAGAATTTGCGAAAAGTCACGCGGCTTCGCTGTGCCGCCGTGGCGGGCACGGAATACGGCAGCATCGACGGATTTGAGTTTCCGAGCGATGCCGAGCTTGTAAGCGACAGCGTAAAAGCTCCGCAGACCGTCGGCGCAAAGGACGGAAATATCGTCGGAGTCGGAGTCGGCGCAAGCTTTCGCACGTCGATACCCGCAGACGCGGACAAGACGGAGATCACATATGACCTGACAGACGACGAGCGCGGTGCGTCGTTTGACGGATGCGTCGCCATCGGAGTGTACGTCAGCACGAACGGCACACCCGACGGCAAACGCGCCTCGGCCGTTATCTCTCTCGAGGACAAGGACGGAGAAAGCCATTCCGTGCGCACGTCGCTCAGACTCGACGAGCCTTATATCGTGTACGTTGACACCTCTGAGATAAAGGGAGGCGTGTTTGAGAAAATGACGCTCACGCTGACCTCGGATGCATCTCAAAAGAGTCTTTCGGTGATCACGTCGCTTCCGACGGAGACCGAGTCGATCGACCTGTCGACGCTTCGCGGATTTAAAATTCTTTCCGTATCCTCGGGCGGCGGTGGGATATCGTTTGACGACGGTGAGATAACGCTCGGAACGGATGACGGTGACATAGGACTTTCGATCCTCTTTGAGAGCACGGCGACGAAAGATTCGTCTCAGAATGTATTTGTGACACTCAACTGCTCACGCGGAGAGGGAAGCGTCGCCGCCGCGTCGAGCACGGGAACGTATACGGAGCTCACGCACGCCGTGTCGGAAAGCTCTGTGCAGGTGCCAGTTCGCGCAAGTTGCACCGTCGGCGGCGAGGTTCAGCTGAGCTTCAAAAGCGGCGCGAAAGAGAAGCTTTCGTTTTCGTCCATCGGCTGTGTCGTAGCGGACACTGTGTCCGTTTCCGACGGCTCGTTCACTTCTCTTGTGTGCACCGATGACGTGATCACGGCCTCGGGACGTATCGCGCCCGACATCGTGTCACAGTATTCCTCCGAATACATCGGCCTGTATACCGAGAGCGTGACGTCTCCCGCAGAGCCCGAGCTTCTCGTCAAAGCACGCATGACCTCGCGCTTTTCGTTTTCCGCCTCGATCAAGGAGCATCCCCACGCGCACGCGGACAACACTTTCTTCGTCGGCGTTATCACCTCGGACGGGGTCAGACGCGTCACCGACAGCCGATTTGCGGCGGCATACAGCAGCAGAAGAAGCGGCGACGGCATACTCGGCCTGTACAGAGCGAATCCGATATCGGTTTACGAGTCGGCGGTGCAGTATATGCTCGTTGATGTCGACCTTGCGGACTTCGTCACCGATGCTTCCGCGTCGAGCACGACCGTCTCGCGAGGCGGATATATATACGGTATCGACACGAAAAAGCTCGCCGAGCTTGACTACGATATGAATTTCTACAGCTCGATCGGAGTCTCCGTCTATATTCGCATCATCGGCTCGGACACGCTTTCTTCATCGGCCGCGAGCAGCATGACATACTCCGCGCTGTCGGCCGAGGAGCGCGTCGCACGAGCGAATGCGCCCGAGGCACTCAACGTCTACCCTGCGGTCGCGTCGTTTTTGAGCCAGAGATATACTTCCATAAAGTCGTTTGTGATAACCTCCGGTGCAAATTCAACTCGCCTGACGGGGATCTCCTCCGACGAGCAGTGGGACGGCGCGGCTTCTCTTGTGATGATCTCGCGACTTGTGTACGGCGCGGCGGCGAAATATCTTCCCGATATTACGCTGACCTTGCCGCTCGTGTCCGAAAACGACGATAATGTCGGTGAGCTTTACGCATCTCCCGAGCTCTTCTGCGCTATGTTCGGCGCAAAGCTTGCAAGCGTCGGGGACATTCCGTGGGAGATCATGTACACCTCGCGCACGGCAACGGATAATGTGAGATATGAAAATATAAAGAACACCGCGAATCTGAACTCAGCCTCTGCGCCGACGTATCTTGCGGCACTTTATGAGCTGTCGGAAAGCGACGGCGACTCGACGACGGGGTACGAGGCATTTTGCGAGGAGCTTCGCGGAACTTCGATAAGAGCGGTGTTCCTTGATGTGGGAAGCGTTGAAGCTGAGCTTTCGCGCGAGAGCTACAGTCGCCTCAAAAGCAGTGACAGCTCGCGCGACGGCACGTTTTACGAAAGCGTCGCGGGCAACGCATCGAGCCTTGACTCGCTCGAGATCGCGGGCTCGGCCTCGCTTTGGGATTTTTCGTCGTCCTACAGCACAGGCGGTTGGCGTGCGGGATACGGCATGACCTGCGTCGTGTCGGCCTCGGGGGCGGGCGTCGGAGCTATGCGCAGACTTTGTTGCATGACCGACTCGGACTCACCTGCGGGAATATTCTTGGTGTCTCTCGGAGAAAGGCTCGCGCTCTCCGACGCGCAGATCGCCGAATTTAAGTTTTCGCTTCCGAACGGTGCACCGAGCGATGCTTTGTCCGATGACGTTCGGCTTGTGTTTGTATTCGGAAACGACACCTCGCGCGCGGAGTATTCGCTCGAGAGCCTGTCATACTACGAAAAGGACGGTGAGCTTTGCGTCGTCTGCGACCTTTCGGACTGTGAAAAGCTCGGCGAGATATCGTACATCGGAGTTATAGTGTACTCCCCGTCGGCTGTGGAGATCTCGATGTCGAGCGTCACGGCGCACAGCCTGACTCTTGACTCTGCCGCACTCGAGTATGTCGCTCGAAACGTTACCTCCGTCGCGTCGACGGACGATGAATCGGACGTGCGAGTGCTCGTTGAATACATCATCGCGGGAGTGATCGCCTCGGCAGTCGTTGTCGCGCTGACGATCCGCGCTGCCGTGCTCCTGTCAAGGCGCGATGCCGAGAACAGCAAGGCTGAGAAATCCGTGAAAAAGCGAAAGTTTTAACAAGTATTTTCGGAAATATTGATTTTTTGTGAATTTGCCGTTGACAAGTGATTTTTCACATGGTATAATGAATATGTGATAAATTACCGTCGGGAGGGCAGTGGCAGAAATGATCAATATTACACGGGAACTTTCGTGCACCGCGGCAAATTGCGCGAGTGTTTTGACAAACTTCGGCGTGATCGATGTCTTGATCGCAGTCGGCTTTCTGCTGATCGCGATGTTCGTCGGATTTGTGGCATTCAGAAGTATGAAGAAAAGATAAAGCGAGGTGAAGAAACACCTCGCTTTTTCAGTTGCGCTGTCTTACGGATTTAAGGTTATATCCTCGATTTTAAGGCTGAAAACGTCCGTGTGCACCACGTGAAGCGAGAACTTGACCTCTTCAACTTTTGTGATGCTTTCATCGTCGACGGACCACTTAATTTTCGTAAAGATCCCCTTGCCCGCGTCGGCGTCGGCCGAAAAATACGGTTTTAGCTCGACGCCGTTGACAGTCTCGTGGTAGGTCTGAAGGTGCAGATATGTATCGGTCTTGTTTACACAGTACAGGTCAACGACAAGACCGTCTCTCTCGCTTTCGGAGCAGCCCGTTACGATAAGGGTGACGTTTTCATTGTCGACGATGACGCTGTCGGTTGAAATGTCGCCGCGCTCGTATCTTGTCGCGTTTTCCTCGCCGTAGGGGTAGATGTGCACGGCATCTTCAAATATCACCTCGCCGCCCCTGTCGTTGTAGTCTTCGATTTTGCACACGCGAAGCGCGAGCTCGATATCGGAAAAGCGACCGATAACCTCCTCGACGGCCGACTGATTAAACGGTATTTCGAAATCAATGACTGTTCCCGGGGCGGTGGGCTCGCTATAGTACATATCCGTGTTCGTGTTGTTTTTCCGCTGAACGCCGTTGATAGAGGCCGAGTCCACGAACAGACCGCACTTTACGTCGGAGCTCTTGTTTTCAAAGCGTACCTTTACAAAGTAGTTGTCGTTTCGCCAATAGCCTTTTTCAAAAGGGCCGTCCGAGTCCTCGCCCTTTTCGACACCCGTGATCCTCACGGAGCATATGTCGCTGTCGAAAATGAGCGTGTCAAGCTCAACGGAGTAGCTGTCTGCCGTGCCGTCCGCCGTGCCTTGAGACGCGTCTGTTTCTGCGCCTTGGGACACGTCGACATCTTCCGTCGCGTGAGCGTCGATTGTCGTGACCGCATCGGTATCGTCAGCAGCACCGCCCGAGCACGCGGTGAGCAGTCCGAGAGCGAGCAGTGCCGAAAGAAATGAGACGAGCTTTTTCATTTTTGATTTTCCTTTCATCGTGGGGTTAAATAATATTTATAGGGATATTATACCACGTATACTAAAAAATGGAATACTGTTTCGCCGAATCCGTGAAGAAAATTATCACCCGCGAGCGACAACACGACGCCACGGGCGGAAAATGCGACTGCTTTTGAGAGCCCTGCGCCGAAAACACACGATTTTGCACGAAAATTCGCGTGGGTGCTTGAAATCGGCGGCGAGTAGTTGTACAATATACTATGCATAAATTTTCAGTCGGAGTACTGCTTATGAATAAGAAAAAACTGTTTTTGTCGGGCGTGCGGGACGGCGTTCCCATCACGCTCGGATATTTTGCCGTGTCATTCGCACTCGGCATCGCGGCGGGCAAGGCGGGCTTTTCCGCATTTCAGGCTTTTGTCGCGAGCCTTCTCAACAACGCCTCGGCGGGCGAGTACGCTGCGATATCGCTCATCGGCGCGGGCGCGGGATATGCGGAGCTTGCCCTGATGGAGCTCGTCGCAAACGCGAGATATTTTCTGATGGCGTGCACGATGAGCCAGAAATTCTCGCCCGACACGCCTTTTTACCACCGACTTCTCATCGGCTTCGACCTGACCGACGAGATCTTTGCCGTGAACGTCATGCGCGACGGCTATATTGAGCCCGCGTACGCCTACGGCGCGATACTTACGGTTCTGCCGGGCTGGTCGCTCGGTACTGCTCTCGGAGTTATCGTCGGAGACGTTATCCCCGCGTTCGCGGTCAGCGCGCTCGGCGTTGCGATATTCGGAATGTTCATCGCGATCGTCATCCCGCCCGCCGTCAAGAACCGCGCCATCGCCGCGTGCGTTATCGCAAGCTTCGCGCTGAGCACCGCGGCGGACAGACTTCCGCTTTTCGACTTTATCCCCTCGGGCACGAAGACCATAATCCTCACCGTTGCGATATCTCTCGCGGCGGCAATAATTCGCCCGATCCCCCACGAAGATGACGGGGAATGACAAAGCACAGACTCGGAGAACAAAATGAATACGAAAATCTGGATATACATATTTATAATGGCGGCGGTCACGTACCTTATCCGCGTGCTTCCGCTTGTCCTCATCCGTCGCGAGATCAAAAATCGCACGCTCCGCTCGTTCCTTTATTACGTCCCGTACGTCACGCTGTCCGTAATGACTGTTCCCGCGATAATCGACGCGACGCGTCATCCCGCTGCGGGCGCGGCGGCTCTTGTCGTCGGCGTTATAATGGCGGCACTCGGGCAAAATATGTTCAAGGTGGCAGTGGCCTGCCCGCTTGTCGTGCTGATAGTCGAGGCGATAATACTGTAAACGAAAAAGGTGCAAGTTACGCGTGAACTTGCACCTTATTTTGTTCAAAGCTCGAGTTTGTCGCGAAAGTAGCACTCAAAGCACGATCTTCACGGCGAGAAAATAAGCACTCAGAGCTCGATCTTCATGTCGCGGAAGTAATATTCGCGGTCGTGCTCGCCTATCTCGCGAAGCACGCGGCACGGATTTCCGACGGCGACGACGTTTGCGGGGATGTCGCGCGTTACCACGCTTCCCGCGCCGATGACGCTGCCGTCACCGATCGTGACACCGGGAAGTATCACCGCTCCCGCACCTATCCAGCAACACCGTCCGATGTGGATGGGCGCGTTGTACTGATACGCCTTTTCGCGAAGCTCGGGGAGGATCGGGTGACCTGCCGTCGCAACAACGACGCGCGGACCGAACTTCGTGTAGTCGCCGACGTAGATGTGTGTGTCGTCGACCATCGTCAGCGAAAAGTTCGCGTAAATATTCTTTCCGAAATGGACGTGACGACCGCCCCAGTTCGCGTGGAACGGCGGCTCGATGTAGCAGCCCTCGCCGATCTCGGCGAACATCTCGCGAAGAAGCTCTTCGCGCTTTTTGCCCTCAGACGGGCGCGTGGCGTTGTAGTCGTAAAGACGCTCGAGACATTTTTCCTGCTCGGACATGATCTCGTCCCCATTCGGCAGATAAAGACTGCACGAGTGCATTTTTTCAAATTCCGTCATGTTATTCTCCCAAAAATAAAATTATTCCGCGTGCGGCAGGCTCCATTTGAAGTGCGCCGCAAGAAAACGAAGTATCACGGTCGAGGCGGCACCGACGAGCATCGCGACGGCCTCACCGAAGAAGCGTCGCGTGACGATGCTGAGAGCCGCGCCGATGAGTGACGCCGTGGCGTAAAAGTGCTTGACGAAGATATACGGCGTGTCGCCCGCGAGCACATCACGGAGCACCCCTCCGCCGACTCCCGTTACGACGCCGACGAAAAGAAGCAGAAATGTCCCCTCCTCACCCGCGACCGTGTACGCGCTCTTTATTCCCATAACGGTAAAAATACCGAGGCCGAGCGAGTCCATGACGAGCATCACCGTGTCGTAAAATTGCTGATGACGAGTGAGCACGCGCCGCACGGCGGGGATGAAGATCACGATCGACGTGCCGACCGCGACGAGCGCGTATATGGGATTGCGAAAGGTTGCGGGCGGCGTGATACCGAGCACGAGATCGCGAATGACTCCGCCGCCGACTGCGGTCACAAGACCGAGTATCGCCACACCGAAGACATCCATCTTGTGCTTGAGCGCGGTCATGGCTCCCGACACGGCGAACGACACCGTTCCGAGAAGCTCAATTATAAATATGATAAGATCGGGCATTTTTAAATTCTTCCTGAAAATGAAAATTTTGTTCCCTGTGATATTATATAGTCTTTGACTCGTTTTGTCAAGGCAAAATAAAAGCGGGCATCGACGACACCCGCGTGAATATTATCGAAATCGGCAACGCACGAGAGAAAGTTCACCGGCGAAGAAGACGCATGAAATGCTCGCTTTTCGTGAGGAGAAGCGCACCTGCGACGGTAAGGACAAGCTCGGGGAGCATGAAGGTTCCGTTGTAGACAAGTGAGTAAATAAGCTTTCCCATGCCCTCGGGAGCCCATTGCCCCCAGATCACGATACCGGTTATAAAGTGGCACACGAAGCGAAGCGAGGCGAGCGCGCACACCGCTGCGATAAATCGTGGGCGAGAGACGCCGTGACCGTCCTCGCGACTTCTTGCGAATGCCGACAGCCCGAGCGCACCGAACGGAACGATGTAGTCGAAAAGAACGCAAACGACAACGGCGGTGGGAGTGTAGCAGTATGCGAAAACATTTCCCGCAACGAGTGCCTGCGCGAGCTGAATGAGAGAGTAGACGAAAGCTGTGCCGAGCCCCGCACGATATCCGTGCATCGCGCCGACGAGCAGAATCGGGAGCATGGAAAGAAGCGTGACCTCGCCGCCCATCGGCGCACGCCAGATCGAGATAAAGCTGAGCGAGACGGCCATCGCGAGGAGTATTCCGCATTCGCACAGAGTGAGCAACCTTTTTTTGTTCATGAGATCCTCCGAGAAAATAAAAAACGTCGAACGAACACGCCGACGCCGGAATCTCACTTTTTGCCGCTTCCTACGCCGGTATTACCCGTATCAGGTTAAAGGGTTTGCCGAGTGGCATCTCAGCCGTCCCGAGGGACAGCACCCCTGCTTTTTCAGTATTGTACCACGAAGATGAGCCGCTTGTCAATAGCGTGTGCGGATTTTTTTGAGCGAGCGGCAAGCGAAAGACGAGCGGCACGCTGCATCTTGCCCATCTCATCGTGCGCGGCACGTGCCGATCATGCGCAACGAGTGCCGCCCGAACCTGCCCGCTGTCGCCTCGCGACGGGAATATCCCGCTTTATTCGCGAATTTCACGCGGAAAGAAAACTTTTTTATAAAAAAGCCTTGACAAAGCACGCACTCTGTGATAAAATATATAGCGTTGTAGCGGTATTGTGTAACGGTAGCACGACAGACTCTGACTCTGTTTGTTGGGGTTCGAATCCCTATACCGCTGAAAAAGCTGTCACTTTGGTGACAGCTTTTTTGCTTTTCGCAAATCCACAATAAAGCTCACCCGAGATGCGCTCTTTTGACATCTCGGGTGATTTCCATTTTATTTGCAGAGGAATACGCCGGAAATTCCGCATTTCTCGGTGCGCTCGGCGTCCGCGTCTGTGCAGTCGAGCCTTACCGTCGCGCGGTGATGCGTGTTTTCGAGCCCTTTCGCGAAGAGCGCGTTTTGCATACGGTGGAACGAGCGGAGCGCGTGATCCCAGCTTTTGACGCGGATCTCGTCGCCGCCGTCGATCGACACGAGCAGATCCGCACTCGTGTATCCGCCGACCCAAGTGAATCCGAGACACTCGCCGTCAAACTCGAAATAGAAGCTGTCGTCGCATCCGTCGGCGGCAAGATATACGGGGAAGCGTTCGCCGTCGGGCGCATTTTTCTCTCTGAAGCCGCGGCATTCGAGGGCACAAAGCTCGCTTGTGGGGATGAGAGTTGCGCCGTCGTAGGTGTGCGTGCTCTCAGGGCTCGGGATCTCATGCGGCACGAGAGCGGCGGGCGTGTCGGCGTCGAGAAGACGCTCAAGGTGCGAGATGATGCAGTCGGCCATCGCGCGATATCCTCGGTCGTTCGGGTGAAGCGTGTCGGGGATGAAGTCCGTGATCTTCGCACCCGAATTTCGGATAGCCGCGTGCAGTGCCGCGCCCTGATCGATCGACATTACGTTATATCGGTGAGCGGCGGCGAGCTGTGCGCTGCGCGAGTCAAACTCAAGTCCGGCTTCGACGTTGCCGATTACTTCCTCGGAGGTGGAGAAGAGGATTATTATATCCGTGTTCGCGTCGGCGAGGAGGAGCTTTCTGAATATCGTCTCGGTCTGTGCGCGGATGTTATCGTAATTGTCGCCGTAGTCGTTTACCGCGAACTCCACAAATACGAGGTCGGGACGGTGGCAAAGCAGATCTGGCACCATGCGGAACATTCCGTAAGACGTTCCCGTTCCGCCGATCGCGGCGTAGATCTCCGTGATATCGCACTCGGGGTATTTGTCTTTCAGATACTGCGTGATTATCGCGCGGTAGCAGGTGCGGTCGTGATCCGACGAGCCTGCGCCCTCGGTGATTGATCCGCCGAAATATCCGACGCGGAGCTTTTTGTCAGATTTGATTTTAAACAGTGTGTTTTCAAGCATTTTCGTTCTCTCCGTTTGCTTTTTATGTTCTGAAATTTATATTTATCGAGAGCTTTCTCACCGAGAGCTGCTGCCGCCCGACTTTTTCATGTATTCCTTCGGCGAACAGCCGACGATGCGGCGGAAGGTCTTATAAAAGCCCGAGCTGCTCGTGAAGCCGCTGTCGTATGCCGCCTCGATGACGCTGCAATCGGTGTCGGAGAGCAGTCGCACTGTGTTTTCAACACGGCGGTGCAGGATGTACTCGTTTATCGTCATGCCGGTATGGCGGCGGAAGACCTTGTAAAGCTGGCTTCGGCTCATGTGCGCGAGCGCGGCGAGCTTTTCGACGCCGATGTCGGTCGCGAGGGACGAGTCGATGAAGCTTATCACCTCGGCCATCTCATCGGAGTGCTCAGGAGCTGTCGCGGAAGACCGAGTGCGCCTTGCGTGTGCGAGCTCCTCTTCGCCGATGTCCATCGCGCGAACGAGTGACGAGATAACGCAGAGCGAAAGGCCGCGCAAAACGTCGTCGCGGAACGCGCGGTGAGCGGATAACTCGTCTTTTACGCGCTTGAGATATTCAAAAACGTCGTCGCTTTTGCCGCCTTGCGCTTTTAGGATCGTATTTTTTTCGAGAGCTTCGAGCGCGAAAAGGTCGTGCGGTGAGACGCAGTCCGCGAAAGAGTATATCTCACACGAGAAGTCGCCGAGCGCACGTGCATGGATCGGAGCCGCGCTTCGCAGTACGACGATGTCGCGCTCGTCGGCGATAAACACGCCGTCGACTGCCGTGACCTCGAGGCGTCCGTCGAGAACGGCGACGATCGCGTTGCGCGGTGCGTCGGGAAAACTGTCGCCGCGCGAAAGACGTGTTATAACGAAAGTGTCAAAACTCACGCGCGTCACCTCCCTTTTGCACCGAGCTTATCCGATATATATTATATCACACTTTCCGGCGTCGGAGAATACGTTTTTCGCACGTGCGCGTCTTTTTTGCCGAATTTCACGATTTTTGCCTCGTGGGTCGGCGCGGTTTTACAGAATGATACAAAAGTGGAGAGAAATAATACGAAAGTAGAAGAAGCGCGCGGCGGGGGAATGTACAATATAATCGTATCGGTATGCCCGTCCGAGAGGGCGGAGATCACCGCAGACAGGCCGCGACACGCGGCGGAACGGAGATTATTATGTCATTTATCAATGAGGCACCGAAGAAAGTGCCCGTAATTTATGAAGCGGATGTTTGCGTCATCGGCGGCTCCTGCACGGGAGTTTTCGCGGCTGTTCGTGCCGCTCGTCTCGGCGCGAGAGTTGTCATCGTCGAGTGCCAGAACAGCTTCGGCGGCGTTGCGACAAACGGACTTGTATGCGTTTGGCACACCTTTAACTCGACCGACGGAAAGCAGCAGGTCATCTCGGGACTCAGCGAGGAAGTTATGTCCCGCTTTGACAGTGTCGACCATATAATCGGCAACGCGGGCTCGCATTTCTTCAATCCCACCGAGCTCAAGTGCGAGCTTGACCGCCTCCTCACGGAAGAGAAGGTCAAGATGTATCTCCACACCTACTATGCGGGAATCGCGTGCGACGGAGACACCATCGACGCCGTATTTGTCGAAAACAAGGACGGACGCGGAGCTATCAAGGCTAAGTTCTTCATCGACGCGACGGGCGACGGCGACCTTTGCCGCGACCTCGGCATCGAGAGATTCGAGAATCCGAAGATGCAGCCCCCGTCTTACGTCTTCCTCATGCAGGGCGACGATGAGTATGTAAAGCGTTATGTGGACAACGAGGGCTCCGACCCCGTAACACATCTTATGAACCTCCACACGGAGGAGCTCGATATCGAGCGCGACTGGGGTTGGGCTACGCCTATTCCCGGCATCAACAATATGAAGATGCGCGCGAACACGCACGTTTTCGGCGGCAACTGCGCAAAGGCGGACGACCTGACCCGCGCGGAGCTTGTCGGACGTGAGAAGATGGCGAAGATCCGCACACTTCTCCGCAAGTACGGCGATCCGAACGAGACGTATTCTCTCGTCGCAGACTGCTCGTACATCGGCGTTCGCGATACATATCACTACAAGACGAAGATGCAGGCAGACAGCATGGAGCTCCTCATGGGCTACGACTACGACGACTGTATCCTCCGCGGAACATACAATGTCGACGCGCACGATTCGAAAGACGGAATCTCGTTCATGCAGCTTGACGGCACGCTTATCGTAGAGGACACCTACGGCAACATCAAGCGCACGAACTGGAGAGCGGAGAGAGGTCTTCCCACCGATGGCCCCATGCCGACGTTCTACCGTCTGCCGTTCCGCGTTCTCGTCGGCGAGCGTTACACGAACTTCATCGCCGCAGGACGTATGATCAACGCAGAGCCCTCCGCGTTCGGCGCACTGCGCGTAATGGTAAACCTCAACCAGATCGGTGAGGCATCCGGTGTTGCGGCTGCACTTGCGGTCGAGCAGGGCAAGAGCATTCAGGAGCTTGACTCCGTTGAAGTTGCACGCAAACTTTCCGCAGGCGGCAGCGCAAACCTCGGCTGATAAAATAAAGAGATGCAATTACCGCTTCGGGCACACTCGGGGCGGTAATTTTGTATTTACTTCCGAGCGGGAGTGTGGTATAATAGGTGCGGATTTGATAATATCTCCCTTGGAGATATTATCAAATGAGAGGCACTGCCTCTCGCACGTCTGTGACGTGACCGCACGACTGACGGCCTTGTAAAAATGCCCTTGCAAGCATTTTTACTGCGTGGTATAATTTACGCGGGAATATCATTTCTCGTTGCTTATTATAAAAATATATAATCCATACGGAGGAGTTAAGATATGGAACACATTATTGAAAGTGCAAAACAGGTGCCTGTGATACATGAGGCGGATGTTTGCGTCATCGGCGGATCTTGTACGGGAGTTTTCGCGGCTGTTCGTGCCGCTCGTCTCGGCGCAAGCGTCGTTATCGTAGAATGCCAGAACAGCTTCGGCGGCGTCGGAACGAACGGCCTTGTCGGCGTATGGCACTCGCTTTACGACACCGATGAGAAAATACAGGTCATCTCGGGACTTACCGAGGAGGCGATGGGCAGACTTGACCCGATCGACAAGAGAGTCGACCACACCCTCGCGCACATCTTCAACCCCGTCGAGCTCAAGTGCGCACTCGATGATATGCTTCGTGAGGAGAAGGTAAAGATCTATCTCCACACCTACTATGCGGGAATCTCGTGCGACGGTGATACCATCGACGCCGTATTTGTCGAAAACAAGGACGGACGCGGAGCTATCAAGGCTAAGTTCTTTATCGACGCGACCGGCGACGGCGACCTTTGCCGCGACCTCGGCATCGAGAGATACGAAAACGAGCATCTTCAGCCGCCGTCCTACGTCTTCCTCATGCAGGGCGACGAGGAGTACGCCTGCCGCGACATAAATCTCAAGGGCTCCGACCCTGTAACGCATCTTATGAACCTCCACACGGAGGAGCTCGATATCGAGCGCGACTGGGGCTGGGCTATCGATCTTCCGGGACATCAGAATATCAAAATGCGCGCGAACACGCACGTCTTCGGCGGCAACTGCGGCCGCGCGGACGATCTGACGCGTGCGGAGCTTGTCGGACGTGAGAAGATGGCGAAGATCCGCACACTTCTCCGCAAATACGGCGACCCGAACGAGACTTACTCGCTCATCTCCGACTGCTCCTACATCGGCGTGCGCGACACTTATCACTACAAGACGACATACAAGGCCGACCACATCAAGCTCATGATGGGCGAGAGCTACGACGACTGCATCCTCCGCGGAACATACGAGGTCGACTCGCATCACGAGGATGAGGGAATCACGTTCCTGCGCTTCGACGGAACTTCCGTCATCGAGGACAGTTACGGCAATATCCGCTACGGCAACTGGAGAGTCGACAACGGAATCGACCCGAACCTCCCCGTTCCGACATTCTATCAGGTACCGTTCAAGATCCTTGTCGGCGACAAGGTGAGAAACATCATCGCGGCGGGACGTATGGTCAACGCGGATCCGTCCGCGTTCGGCGCACTCCGCGTTATGGTCAACACGAACCAGATGGGCGAGGCTGCGGGCGTTGCCGCATATCTTGCGATCCATCAGAACAAGGCGGTTTGGGAGCTTGACGGAGTTGAGGTCGCACGCACGCTTTCCGCGGGCGGCAGCGCAAACCTCGGTTAAGACGCTGTCATGAAAAAAGGAAAAGCACATCGCGCGCTGTCCGTTCTTCTCTCGGTCTTGCTTGTGACTTTGCCGCTTTTCTCCTGTGCGAAAAGCTCAGCGGACGCCGAGACGGACTCGACGAGCGCAGGTGGGACGACGACGGCCGAAAACGGTGATTTCGCCGAGGTCGAAAGCTACGTCGCGGAGCTTGCCGAGACGAAATTCGACGGCGCAAGCTTCAATATCGTCGGGCGCAAGACATCCGTGCTTCCCGAGGACGAGCGCGAAACGGGAAATCTCGAAAACGACGCTCTTTACCGAAGAAGCCGTGCGCTCGAGGAGGCGTTCGAGATCGATATGTGCCTCACGAAAGCATTGGGCATCGGATTTGACGATGCGGAAAGCGAGATAAACGAGCTCGTGCGTCAGGACGTGATGAGCGGCAGCGCAAGCTATGATCTCGTCGAGGGAAATATTATGCTTTGCGGCACGGTGCTCCTTGAGGAGAACCTCATTCAGCCGTCGGAAAATTTTCCGCAGATCGACCCCGAGAGAAACTGGTGGTGCGCGGACATTCGCGAGAGATATACCATCTGCGACAGTCTTTACTACCTCACGGGAAAGATAAATCTGTCGAACTACACCGCTCCCGCGTGTGTGCTTTACAATAAAACGGTCGCCGAAAACTTCGGCATTACGGGGCTTTACGAGGCTGTCGCCGACGGCAGGTGGACGCTCGACATGATGACGGAGAGCGCGTCCGCGATAACGGCTGGCGGGGATATCAAGAGATTTATGATAGGCGGTGCCGGCGGCGGGCTCTCGATGTTCTTCGGCGGCGGCTACACGCTTTCGAGCCTCGACGAAAACGGAGATCCCGTGCTCACGCAGTCGCTTTCGAGCGACATGGTGTCGTATATTGACCGCCTCGGCGATATTTTCGGCGATGACAGCATAACGTACAATCAAGTCCGCGCGTATTATAACGGCGCACAGGAATTCGTCGACACGGACGTTTTCGAGGACGGACGCGTTCTTTACTGGACGGACGTGCTCGGACGCGCCATGACGCTCCGCGAATACGACACGGAGTTCGGCATACTCCCGATCCCGAAGCGCGACGCTTCTCAGAGTGACTATATCGGCTTTGCGAACGCTTGGCAGGTCACGGGCGTCTTCTTCCCGAAAACGGTGAAAGACGCCGAGATGACGGGCACGGTCACGGAAGCCATGGCGGCACTTTCCGAAAAATACATCGAGCCCGAATATCTCGAGCGGTCGCTCAAAGGGCGCAGCACATATGACGAGGAGTCAAAGGCCGTCGTCGATCTGCTCTACAACAGCCAGACGGCAGACCTCGCGGACACGTATCAGTGGGGCGATCTCGTCATCACGGTAAATCGCGCGTGCCTCGGCTCGATCGATTCGTACGTAAGTAGCTACGATTCTGCCGCGAGATACGCGAACATCGTCATGACAAGGCTCCTTTCCGACGTGCGCCGACGCGGTGCGGAATAAGTACGGCAGATTTAACAAATATGACGAATCCTTTGTGCATTCTGCCACTTGAAGAAAGTACTCTGCAATGTTATAATTAATGATGTAAAAGTCGCCGAAAAAACGGCGGCGAAAGCTCGTATTGAGCTCAAATGACGAAAGGAAATTTTAAAATGAACAAGAAGCTTTTGGCTCTTCTTCTCGCAGTTCTCATGGTATGCACAGTGCTTGCATCCTGCGGCGACAGCAAGAAGACAGGCAACACTTCCACGACCGGTTCTTCTTCAAGTGCCGGTGAGGAAAACGAGTTTGCCGAGATCGACGCTTACGTTGCCGACCTCGCAGCAGAACACAACTACGACGGTAAGACCTTTACCATCATCGGTACAGGCAACCAGATCATCGCAGAGGAGCCCGAGATCACCGGTAACCTCGAGAACGACACTCTCTACACAAGACAGCTCGAGATCGAGGACAAGTTCGGCCTTACGATCGAGTTTGTCGAGTCCGCCGGCGATGACGCAAACTATCCCACAACAGGTGCCGAGACCGCAGACCGCGTAAACACCGACGTTATGAGTAACATGGGAGCTTATGACCTCATCCAGGGTAACCTCATGACCTGCGGACAGGTAATGCTCAACAACGGCTCTCTCGCTCCCGTAGGCGAGGTCGATCCTCTCGATTTTTCCAAGTCCTGGTGGCTCAACAACATCGAAGAGCAGTTCAACATCGCAAATCAGCTTTACTTCCTCACAGGTAAGATCGCGCCTGTCCACTATCACGACGGCGCGTGCCTCCTTTTCGATAAGCAGGTAGCAGAGGACTTCGATATTCCGGATCTCTACGCGCTCGTTGAGAGCGGCGATTGGACATTCGACAAGATGGTCGAGGTCTCTTCCGTTATCGACGCGAACTCCGGTATCTATCGTATGCTCACAAGCGGTGCTTCCGGCGGCCTTACTTACTACTACGGCGGCGGCTACACTCTCGCTCAGAGAAACGATGACGGCTCTATCTTCATCGCAGACTCCCTTACTAACGCAGAGGTCGACTACATCGACAAGCTCGCTCAGTACTTCAAGGACTCCGCGGTCATGAACACAAAGCTCAACGACGCTGCCGAGTTTTACGGCTACGAAGAGGAGAAGTACGCATTCTTCGAGGATAAGGTGCTCTTCCTCACAGCTTCCATGGGTACTGTAGGTGAGTATCGTAAGGAGGACGTAGAGTTCGGTATCCTTCCCGTTCCGAAGAAGGATGCTTCCCAGAGCGATTACATCAGTTTTGCATCCGCATGGATGACAGCCGGCGTTTATATCTCGAACGTCGCAAAGGACATCGAGATGAGCGCGACAGTCGCTGAGGCTATGGCAGCTCTCTCCGAGAAGCTCCTCGAGCCCGCTTACTATGAGAAGGCTCTCCAGGGACGCGGCACATACGACAGCGAGTCCAAGGATATGCTCGACATCATCTACAAGACAAAGGTCATCGACCTTGCCGACACATATCAGTGGGGCGACCTCGTTGACATCCTCAACGACGGTATCCTCGCAGTCAAGAGCGACTACGTCAGCAGCTTCAGCGGTGCTACAAAGCTCGCAAACATCAAGATCAATAAGCTTGAGAAGTCTGTTGCGGCAAGCAATAAGTAATTTATAAACCGAAAAAAGGTGCACGGTGTCACAAAGACTCCGCGCACCTTTTTTGCGCCTGTGTTCGACGTTAAGATGCACAAAAAACGCATTTTAATTTTGTTCACTATGCCAATTTAGAAAAATCGGATTATATGATATAATGTATAAAGCCTAAATTGACTTCTCAGAAAGGAAGAATAATTGACTATGAACAAAAAGCTGATCGCACTTTTTCTCGTAGCTTTGATGGCAGTTCCCGCCCTCGTTTCCTGCGGTGACTCCAAAAAGACCTCCGACACAAGTACGACAACAGGTGGCGACGACTCCGCTATCGGCGGAGACTACGCCGAGATCGACGACTATGTAAAGGATCTCGCCTCTCAGTATAACTACGACGGAGAGGTCTTCACGATCATCGGAAGCCCCGAGACTATCTACCCCGAAAAGGCCGAGATCCTCGGTAACCTCGAGAACGACGCTCTTTACTCGAGAATCCTCGATGTCGAGGCAAACTTCGGCGTTTCCGTATCGTTCAGAAAGTCCGTCGGTATCGATGCCGGATATGAGAACACCGGTGCCGAGACGACCGACGTCGTAACCACCGACCAGATGAGCGGACTCAAGTCCTACGACCTCATCGAGGGTAACCTCAAGACCTGCGGAGCACCGCTTCTCAACGCCGGATGCCTCCAGCCCGTCAACGACTACGATATGCTCGACTTCACAAAGTCCTGGTGGCTCAACGATCTCGAAGCGCAGTTCTCCGTCGGCGGAAATCTCTACTTCCTCACGGGTAAGATCAACCCCTCGCACTACAGCGACGCTTCTTGCGTTCTCTACAACAAGAAGGTAGCAGAGAACTTCTCGCTCCCCGATATGTATGAGTTCGTTTCCGACGGCACATGGACCGTTGACAAGATGAACGAGATCGCTTCCGTTATCCCCGCAGGCGGCGACGTCAGACGCTACATGGTCGACGGCTCCGGCGCGCTTGCGATCTACTTCGGCGGCGGATTTACGCTCAGCAGCAAGGACGACAACGACACTCCCACGATCTCCACCACTCTCAGCCAGGGTCAGGTCGACTACATCGACAAGCTCAACTCCATCTTCGGAGACGAGTCCGTGAAGTACGACAAGCAGAACCCCGACTATGCCGACGAGTTCTACGACCGCGAGGTCTTCGAGAACGGTCAGGTACTCTTCTGGTTCGACGGCGTTTGGAGAGCAAACGATATGCGTCCCTACGACGTAGAGTTCGGTATTCTCCCCGTTCCGAAGAAAGACGCTTCTCAGACTAACTACATCAGCCTTTCGAGCGACAGAGCCGTATACTTCGCAAAGGACCTCAAGGATCCCGAGATGACCGGCGTTATCACCGAGGCTATGGCGGCTCTCTCCGAGAAGCACCTCGAGCCCGCGTACTACACCAAGGCTCTCAAGGGCAGAAGTACATACGACTCTTCCTCCAAGGAAGTTCTCGATATCCTTTACAGCTCCAAGGTCGTTGATCTCGAGCTCTCCTACAACTGGGGCAAGCTCGGCGAGCTTATCGGTACGGCTTGCGTAGGCTACAACGACGACTATATTTCATCATATGCGTCGAGCACCAGCCTTGCGGGCAGATACATAAATCAGCTAATGAAAAAGATCAATCAGGACTGACAGTCTAATTGGATTTAATGCGGCGCGACTGTTTGTTGCGCCGCTCTGCTTTAAAAGAGGTAAATATGAATAGCAAAATCAAACTTACGTCACTCGTACTCGCACTTTTGATGGCGGCGACCGTTTTCGTCTCCTGCGGCGACACGAAGACGACAGACGGCAAGACCGAATCGTCAAGCGTGAGCGAAAACATCGATCCGGAAATCGCCTCCATCGATTCATACGTCGCAGATATCGCGGCAAGCGCAAACTTCGACGGCAGCAGCTTTACTTACATTGGACGCCAGGGCGACAACTTCACGGAAGAAACTGAGGAAACCGGAAATCTTCTCAGCGACGCTATCTACAAAAGGCAGCGCGAGCTCGAGGACGCTTTCGGACTTTCGTGGTCGAATGTCATCACCGTTGACGGCGAGGACACGCAGAATAAGGTCATCGACGACACTCTCGCGGGCGTCGGCTCTTACGACCTCGTTTACGGCGCGATAATCACCGTAGGTCAGCCCCTTATGATGAACCGCGCGATCATGAGCGTTAACGATTTCACAACGGTAGACCTGACGCAGGATTGGTGGATATCCACCCTCGAAGAGGATTTCTCCATCTGCAACAAGCTCTATCTCCTCACCGGCGATATCGTAACGAATCACTTCAGCGACGGCGGTTGCGTGCTCTTTAATAAGCAGGTAGCCGATGACTTCAATATTCCCGATCTCTATCAGATCGTAAAGGACGGCGCGTGGACGGTCGACAAGATGTTCGAGATCGCGTCCGTGGTTTCCCCTACAACGAGCTCAGACGGAATATACCGTTACGGCTTTACCGACCACCGCGCAGTAGGCTTTGACCTGCTCTTCGCAAACGGAATGTCGATCACATCCTTTGACGACGAAGGCGCACCCACCATCCCCACGACGCTTCCCGCAGATCTCTCCGACTTCGCGGATAAGATCTCGAAGACACTCGGTGACGACACTCTCGTCTGCACTGCTCGCGTAAGAGGCACAAATGCCGAGGACGGCTCCGAGAAGTACGGCGTCGAGAACGTCATCGATATGTTTATAAACGGCAATGTCCTCTTTTGGTTCGACAGCACATCCACCGTATCCGAGCTTCGCGAAAAGGACGTTGAGTTCGGCGTTCTCCCCGATCCGAAGGGAAGCGCGTCGCTTAACTACCGCACATACGCTCAGTCCGGAATGGGCGGAGCCGTGTATGTCCCGAAGACCGTCAAGGATGTAGAGATGGTAGACGTCGTTGTCGAGGCTATGGCGGCTCTCTCGAGAAAGTATCTCAAGCCCGCATTCTACACCAAGATGCTCCAGGGCAGAAGCACATACGACAGCGAGTCCCGCGAGATGCTCGACATCATTTCCGCCACAAAGGCATACGACCTTGTCGCTATGTTCTCCGGCGGAAACATGAACACCAAGGGTGACTATGTCAACCTCATCGACCGCGCGATCAAGACGGACAGCTCGTCTTTTGCGTCAAGCTACAACTCCACGGCGGCAGTCGCGTCGCTGAATATCAAGAAGCTCATCAAGAACATCACAAAAGATAACTGAGCATAAAAACCGAGCATAAAAGCGAGAGCCGAGGCGGGAAGACCGCCTCGGCTCTTTTCTTTTTTTCTTTTTTGTGACACGAGCTCACACGACGTGCCCGAAGCATACGTCTCCGTCGGTAGAGTCGAGCACGACACGCACGGTGCGCTCGATGAGCGAGTCGTCGCCGTCCAAAAATATCTCTGCGAAATGCTCGGAGTGCCCGAAAAGATGCTCGCCCTTGCGCTCCTCGACGAGCACTTCAACGGGAGATGTGGTGTGAGCGGCGACATAAGCGTCCATGAGAGCAGCTTTCGTCTTCGCCTGACTTTCGGCAAGGCGTGCCCCACGCGCACTCTTTACGTCACCCGTAAGCTGACCGCTCATCGAAGCGGCCTCCGTGCCGTGGCGCGGTGAGTATGGGAATATATGCAGATGCAGAAATTTCGTCTCCTCCGCAAAACGGAGCGTTTCTTCAAATTCTTCCTCGCTCTCGCCGGGAAAGCCGACAATCACGTCCGCGCTGAGCGTCACATTCGGTATCGCGCACCGCAGACGGGCGATGCCCGCTCTCAGCTGATCGGCATTGTATTTGCGACGCATACGCGCCAGAACGGACGATGAGCCGCTCTGGATCGACAGATGAAAATGCGGCAGGAGCGCGGGCATGGCGGATATGGCCTCGACAAATCCCTCGTTTAACACGTTCGGGTCGAGCGAACCGAGCCCGATTCGCGTATATCCAACCGCCGACACACGCCGAATAGCCTCCGTCAGCGCGTAGCCGTAATAAGGAGAGGGACCCATGTCGCGTCCGTAAGCGGCGGTCTCGATGCCGGTGAGGATCACTTCGCTACAGCCCGCCTCATAGAGAGCCGCGGCCTCGCGCTCGACGCTCTCGATCGGCTTGCTGCGTACGCGTCCGCGAGCCTTCGGGATGATGCAGTATGAGCAGTGGGAGTCGCATCCGTCTTCGATCTTGATATACGAGCGTGTCCTCTGCGGGACGGACATCTCGACCGTGTCGAACGGTGCCGAGTTGATGTCGAGCTCGGGAGAGGGGACGTCGATGTCGTCCGCAAGGCGGAGCGCGACGCCTGCTATGTCGGACTTTTTGCTGTTTCCCGTGACGTATGATACGCCGTAGATATCGCGAAGCCTTTCACGCGCGGTCTCGGCGTAGCATCCCGTGACGATGACGTGCCGTGCCGAGGCGACGGCACGGCGTATCATCTGACGCGATTTTCTGTCGCTTTCGGCTGTCACGGTGCAGGTGTTGACCACCGTCACGTCACAGCTCTCGCCGAACTCGACGCGACGCATCCCCGCCGCGCGAAGAGCCTCGCAGATGCAGTCGGATTCATATTGATTTACTCGGCAACCGAGCGTAAGTATCGAAAAAGTTTTTGTGTTATTCAAAGCTATGTCCTTTCGGGGGAAGTTCTGTCAAGTGTCATCACGACGTGCGGGATGCCGTCCTCCATGAATTCATCGGAGACGACACGAAATCCCGCTTTTTCGTAAAAGCCGACGGCGTATGTTTGCGCTTCGAGGTAGATCGAGCGAACATCGTCGCGCGAAAACGCCTCGCGAATGCCCTCGCGGAGCAAAACGAGCCCGAGCCCGCAACCGCGCTTTACGGTAATGACGCGCCCGATCTGTGCCGTGCCAGTCGACTCGTCGCGCATGAACACGCGCAGATATGCCGAAAGCTCGCCGTCATGCGTCGTGTAGATGTGACAAGCGTCAAAATCAACGCCGTCGATGTCCTGATATGCGCAGCTTTGCTCGACGACGAAGACGGCCGAACGTGCACGAAGTATAGAGTAGAGCTCACGGTTCGAGAGCTCGTCGAATTTCTTTTTTATGATCTCCATTTTGAGTTCCTCATTTCCGTATGCAAACATTATATCAGACGAAGCGGATAATGTCAACAAAGAACAAATGTTTGTTTTGCGTGAATTGTTATATTCCGCCAATTGACAAAGACTGCCGGGTGGTGTATAATATAAACGCAAAGAACATCTGTTCGAGTTTATAAGACGCACGGCGACGGCGGCACGTGCGCTTTATCGCCGAAGTGTCAACGGAGGGGTCAAAACAATACAATATTAACAGATTTCCGTTAAATGAACACGTCGAGCATCGCGCGTCACTCTTTTCGGATGTGCGATGCCGCGAGGTAACTCGGAGGAGGTTTAAAATGACCGAGATAATCGTAGCAATCATCACGGGTGGAATGTCGCTTTTCGGCGTCATTCTGACAAGTCTTTCACAGCGCAGACGCCTCGAGCACAGCTTGCAGATCTCTCAGGCGATCACGGACACGCGCCTCGAGGAGCTGACACGCGAGGTGCGCGAGCACAACAACTACGCGCGTCGCGTACCGATACTCGAGGAGCAAATGCGCGTCGCGAATCACAGAATACGCGATCTCGAGGAGCATTCGCCGTGCGCGTGCTCTCAAAGCTTTGCGGAGGAGAGGTGTGCGAAATGAAGAAAAACTTCAAAAGATGGCTTTTTGCCGCCGCCGTGCGCGCGCTTAAAACGACAGCCCAAACGGCAGTCGCGACGATCGGCACATCCGCGTTTTTCGGCGACGTGAGATGGGGCGCACTTATGTCCGCGTCGCTTCTTGCGGGGCTTTTGTCCCTGCTTACGAGCGTGGCGGGACTTCCCGAGCTTGAAGTCGAAAGCAAAAACTGAGTGCCGCGCGTGAAAACAGCGAGAGCCCGAAGAGTTCAAATTCTTCGGGCTCTCGCCGTTTTTTGTGAGATCAATATTTTTCGTTGTCGTAACGAGTGAAGATTTCAAACGAGTTTTCGACTGCGGGTACAAACATCGAAAATTCGTTGTACGATACGCTTAATCCGTCGTCTTCTAATATGACGTAGAGAGTTATCCTTATAAAGTCGCGCGAGAGATCAAGCGCGTTTTCCGTGTCGATGGCCTCGACGAGAAGCTCGGGGTACGTCATGTCGATCCAGGTGGGACATTCGTCGCCGGCGGTGTAGTAGGACGCCGAGCCTATCTCTAAGTTATCGGTCTTCATGCCGTGTTCAATACAGTCGATCACTTCGCTTGTCGAGACGGTGCATTCGCTGTTTGCGAGATTTGCGATAGCTTCCGCCGTGCGCGGCGTGAGATTCGGCGATACGGGAATGCGTATGTTTTTGCCGTCGCTTGCGGTATAGATCGATACGTCGGCAAACTCACTTGATGGAGTTCTCTGGAGATATGAGTACCATGTGTCGAAGTCGAGCGCGGCGACTTCCTCGCGCAGGATATCGTATACGCGCTCGGCGTTTTTGTTGCCGCTCGCGCTTGAGACGATGTCTATGTAGACCGAGCCGCTCTCGGCCTTCGGGAGATTCAGATATGTGTCGCGGAATTCCGAGTTCGCGTTGAGCGCGGAGTAAAGCTTTTCGATCTGACTTTCGGTGAAGTAGACCGAGCGGTATTTTTCGGAAGAGCCGACTTTGATCTTCACCGTGAGGCACTGCCAGTTGTAGTCATCGTCAATGTAGGAGTAATACGGTCTTGCAAACGGACCTGTGCCGTTCTCGAAATATTCGATGCTCTCGGCGAGCGCGTCGCACACGACACTGCGTGACAGCTCATCCGTCATGCGGATGTCCTCGCTCTTCAATGCGGCGTAATCGTTGAAATAACGACTCGAATAATAGTAGTCGGGGACGATGGAGACGTACTCCACGTCGTCGGCGTCGGGCGAGAAGTTTTCTTCGACGCGGCAGCAGACGTGCATCGTGCCGATAAGTGCGACGTTGAGCAAAGCCACGACCGCAAGAGACGGCAGGCACTTTTTCAGCGCACTCAGCTTCTTCACGTTGACGAGCTCATACGTGAAGAATACGATGAGCGCGGCGACGTAGAACCAGACATACGTTATTATGCTTGTGCTGTAGTTTGCGTTATTTGAAATAAAGATGAGCAGGCATACGGGGACGCAGATGACCATCGTCAAAACGACTCGGTAGACGGCGCGCAGAAAAGTGCTCGGAGCGGCGTGCTCGGCACTTTCGCTCTTTCTGCGGCAGAAGAGCACGCAACCGATGGCAAAATAAAGCACGGCGAGCGCGAGGCTGTAAAGCTGGGGACGTAGCTCAAGAAGCGCGAGAGAGCCGGAGCCCGAAGAGCCGAGTCCGAGCAGATAGTCGAAAAATCCCGTGAGGATATTCGAGTGGAGCACGTGCGGCCAGAAGCCGTGAGTAGATGAGAGGAGATCAAAGCGCGAGGTCACGCCGACGGAGATAAACAGAAGCACAAAGCGCGGCATGAACATGACAAGGCCGGAGACGATAATGTTGTTGAACACCGTACCGGTTATGCTCATGGCGATGCACATGGCGGCACTCACAAGCAGCGCGCCGATAAAGCATCCGACGATATACGGCAGGAGATTTGACCAAGTGATTACGAAATGTGAGCGGAAGATGAGGAGCATGAGAACGGACACGCCCGACGAGATGAGGATCATCGAGGCGAAAGCCGTAGCGAGGGCGGCGATGCGCGAGAGATAGTTCGCGACGCGCGTGTGCGGCATCGAGAAATAAAGATCGGACGCGCTTCGCTTATTTAAAAACGAGAAAAGCGTGAACGTGAGCACGGGCGCGGCGACGAATATCATGCAGAGCAGCAGAGGATTTGCCCACGCCGCGTCGATATGTGTGAGAAGTGCGCTTGAGTACTCGATATCCTCGGCCACGTAAGACACGGGCACGAGCACGCCTACCGCCGTTATAATAATGAGGATTATGAGCGCGGGGAGGCGGATGCGTCTGAGAGACTCGACATAGAGCCCGCGGCTGAATATTTCTTTCTTTTTGTTTTCGGTTTTCATGACAAACCTCCGAGTTCGGGGTCAAGATTGTATCCTAAAGCTTCGAGTTCGTATGTGAACACTTCTTCGAGCGTGAGGGGGAGAATATCGAGAAGAAGCGGCGAGAGGGCGCGCAGTGAGGACGATACGTCGTCGCGGTCGCCGCGGACGATCAAATACGCGACGCTGCCGACGATACTCCATTTGTAGAGCTCGGGGGTC
>CAYWTG010000003.1:0-30072 GCA_964461155.1 uncultured Ruminococcus sp. | reverse complement strand
ATGAAGAAGCCCGCCGCGATGCTTGAGTGGATCGAAAAGGCGGTAAAGCTTGCCGCGTCCCACGTTTCCGAAGTCGAGTTTTGTGCAGTTGACGCGACGAGAGCCGAAAAGAGCTTCCTTGAAGACGCGATCCGCACGGCAGTTGCCGCAGGTGCGTCATATGTCAGCGTCTGCGACAGTGCCGCAGAGATGCTCCCCGATGCTTTTGCGGCATTCACCGAGAGTGTTGCCGCCTGTGCCGGTGTGCCCGTCGGCGCGTCCTGCTCCGATAAGAACGGACTTGCCGTCGCTTCTCTCGCGATGGCCGCTTGCCGCGGTGTGTCTTTCGTTAAATGCGCCGTTGACGGCGAGAGTGCGCAGACTGAGGTGTTTGCGACACTCGTCAAAAACTGCGGCGAGAGCTTCGGGATTTCTTCCGAAATAACCTATACCGAGCTCCACAGGATCACGGAACAGCTTCGCCGAATCACGGGAAGCGCGAAGAGCGAGCGCGCAAAGAGCGCACCGACATCCGACGAAAACGACGGCGTAAGCCTCGATGCTTCCGATACGGTCGAAAGCGTTGCCGCCGCTGTCGCACGCCTCGGCTACGATCTGTCCGACGAGGACTGCGCACGCGTTCACGAGGAGATCGGACGTGTGGGAGATAAAAAGAGAGTCGGCGCGGCAGAGCTTGAAGCGATAGTCGCCTCGGTTGCACTTCAGGTTCCCGATTCATATAAGCTTGTCAGCTACGTTGTAAATAACGGAAATATCATAAATTCAAGCGCACAGATCACTCTCGAGCGCGACGGACGCACGCTGGTCGGCGTGTCTCTCGGAGACGGCCCGATCGACGCCGCGTTCCGCGCGATAGGTCAGGTCACGGGTAGCAGCTACGAACTCGACGACTTCATGATCCGCTCCGTAACGGAGGGTCAGGAGGCCATCGGAAACGCCGTCGTAAAGCTTCGCTTCGATGGCAGACTGTATTCCGGAAGCGGCGTGTCCACGGACATCGTCGGCGCAAGCATCAGAGCATACATAAACGCCGTAAACAAGATCGTTTACGAGGAGCATAACGCGTAAAGCAGGGAGGAGAACGAAATGAAGCTTTCTTTTTCAACAAAGGGCTGGCACGAGTGCAGCTTTGAGGATTTTTGCAACACTGCGCACGACCTCAAGTTCGACGGAATCGAACTGCATAACGTAAACGGTGCTCTCTTTACCGATCGCGACGGCGCGTTTCACGATTATTCTGCGGCGGCGACACTGCGTATGCTTTATGACCGCGAGCTTACGATCCCCTGTATCGATACTATCTGCGATATTTCCGCAGAGGGCGTGACTGATGAGGCTCTCGCCGAGACCGAGAGATGCTTTGAAATCGCACGCTTCTTGCACATTCCGTACATTCGCTTCAGAAGTTGCCGCTGTGACGATGACGAGCGCGGAGTCGCGCGCGTCGAGGCGTTCATCGAGCAGGTGCTCCCGCGTGCCGAGGAGCTCGGCATCACGCTTCTTCTCGAGACTTCCGGCGTTTATCGCGACAGCGCACGCCTTTGCGAGACGCTTGACCGCTTCGCAAGCGACAGCGTCGGCGCACTTTGGAATGTTTCCGAGGCATACTTTGCCGAGAAAGATCCCGAAGTCATCATAAAGAATCTCGGTGCGTACGTGCGCCTTGTACACTTCAGCGATATCGACGCGACCGACGGCGTAGCCGAGTATCGCCTCGCCGGCGAGGGTGAGCTTCCCGTTCGTGAGATCGTCTCCGCGCTTAGAAGCGTCAACTACGACGGATTCGTTTCGCTCGTCTGGGATCCCGCATGGTGCGAGGAGCTTGACGACATGGAGACCGTCCTCACACAGTTCCAGAACTATATGCGTCAGTTCGGAGATCCCTCTCAGAACGAGAAGAACTTCTACTACAACGAGACTCACACGGGTCGCTTCGTCTGGAAAAAAGACGATCTTATCGACCTCACGTTCTCCGAGGTACTCGACCGCATGGTTGAAGATTTTCCCGATCAGTACGCGTTTAAGTATACAACTCTCGATTACACCCGTACCTACAGCGAGTTCCGCGATGATGTCGACAGGTTTGCGCGAAGCCTTATCTCTCTCGGTGTAAAAGCGGGAGATCACGTCGCCGTTTGGGCGTCGAATGTGCCGCAGTGGTACATCTCGTTCTGGGCAACGGTAAAGATCGGCGCGGTTCTCGTTACGGTCAACACCGCATACAAGATCCACGAGCTTGAGTACCTGCTCCGTCAGTCCGATACGCATACGCTTATCATGACGCAGGGCACAAAGGAGACCGACTACGGTGCGATCGTCGCGGAGCTTTGCCCCGAGACGCTCACCGCGCGCGCCGGTCATCCTCTCCACTGCCGCCGTCTGCCGTTCTTGCGCAATATCATCACGGTCGGCTTCAAGCAGAAGGGCTGCCTCACGTGGAAGCAGGCTGTCGATCGTTACGAAGACGTCCCCGTCTCCGAGCTTCGCCGCATGGCCGCCGCAGTTGACCGCAACGACGTTTGCAATATGCAGTATACCTCGGGTACGACGGGCTTCCCCAAGGGAGTCATGCTCACCCACTACAATGTCGTAAACAACGGTAAGTACATCGGAGACCGCATGGATCTCTCGACGGCTGACCGTATGATGATACAGGTGCCGATGTTCCACTGCTTCGGAATGGTGCTCTCTATGACCGCATCCATGACGCACGGCGCGACGATGTGCCCCCTACCGTACTTCTCACCGAAGCCGGCTCTCGCCTGCATAAATCAAGAGAGGATCACGTGCTTCAACGGCGTGCCGACCATGTTTATCGCGATGATGCAGCATCCCGACTTTGAAAAGACGGATTTCTCGCATATCCGCACGGGTATCATGGCGGGCGCGAACTGCCCCGCGGAGCTGATGAAAAAGGCTACGGAGACGATGAACATGAAGCAGATCGTCTCAGTCTACGGTCAGACGGAGGCGAGCCCCGGATGCACGATGAGCAGCTATTACGAGTCGCTTGACGTGAGAACCGAGACTGTCGGAAGCGCGTTTGCGAATGTCGAGTGCAAGATCGTCGACCCCGAGACGGGCGAGGACTGCCCCGACGGAGTAAACGGCGAGTTCGTCGCACGCGGATATAACATCATGAAGGGTTACTACAAGATGCCCTCCGCGACAGCGGCGGCGATCGACAGCGAGGGCTGGCTCCACACGGGCGACCTTGCCGCACGCGACGCCGACGGCAACTACCGCATCACGGGTCGACTTAAGGACATGATAATCCGCGGCGGCGAGAATATTTATCCGAAGGAGATCGAGGAATTCATCTACACCTGCCCTAAGGTCAAGGACGTTCAGGTCATCGGCGTACCCGACAAGCAGTACGGCGAGGAGATCATGGCGTGCATCATCTTAAAAGAGGGCGAAGAGATGACCGCCGACGAGATGAAAGAATACATCCGTTCGCACATGGCGCGTCACAAGGTGCCGAGATACGTTGAATTCGTAAAATCGTTCCCGATGAACGCGGCGGGCAAGATCCTCAAGTATAAAATGCGCGAGGACGCCGCAGAGAGACTCGGACTCAACAAGTAAGACGTTAAACGACCGACTGCATTTAAAAAAAGCTGTCGCGACAAATAACAAAACGGCGGGTATTCGGAAAAAATCGAGTACCCGCCGTTTTTTGTGACGGTATAAATAAAAATTGCACTTTACGGAAAAGTGTACTTTTTTGTAAGGTGATCTGCCGCTCGAAAACGACGACGATTTGCCGAATTATTCTTTAAACTACTTGCAAATTGCCTTTGATAGAGGTATAATAGAAGCATAATAAGTAAAAAATGCACCTTACAAAAAAGTACACTTTATTGTAAGGCTTGCGAGTAAAAATCAAAGGAGTAAGTATAATTATGAAGCTCGGAAAGAAAATCGTGTCTTGGCTTTTGCTCGGAGCTATGGCGGTGTCCCTCGCATCTTGCGGCTCGAACGGCTCTGACGGCACGGATGACACGGAAAGCTCGGCAAATGTAGCAGGCGACAAGCAGACCGAAATTGTGGATAACGGCGAGGACACGGACACAAAGCCCACGACGTCGGGAACATACATGAAAGGCGCGCTGTTCCAGTTCGGAATCGTTCCGGTACACCTTAAAAACGGAGGAGGTGCCGGCTACATGAATATGAACGGCGAGTGGTACATCGACCCCGTTTACGATGCTGTGAAAAGCTTCGGCCCCGACGGAGTGGCCTTTGTTTTCAAGAAAGGCGAGGGCTGGAGATGCATCGATTTGAACGGCGAGTATGTTACCGACACCGTTTACAAAGATGTCGGCCGGTTTTCCTCAAACGGCATTGCCTCGATAGTGATAGACGGGTCTGACGGTGAGGAAAACGGATATTTCCACAAGGGCGAAAACGGATTTGAGCACGTCATAATCGAGGACTGCGATTACCTTGACGCATTCAGCGACGAGGGATATGCGGTCGCGGGACGCTTTAATAAAGCTTACGGACTGTTAAACAGTGATTTTGAATGGGTCGTTGAGCCGAAAGAGGGCATATTTCTCGGTCAGGACGCGATAACTCACGGACTTTGCGCCATAGAGGATAAGAACGAAAAGAAAGCCGGCTACATCGACGCCGAGGGCAACTGGGTGATAACCATTCCCGAATACAACCCGAATAAGTGGTCGAGATACGGCTTCGGCGATAACGGACTCGCATATTACGATGGTGCCTTTTACGACACCTCGTGGAACAAGGTCGTTGAAGCTAAAAGCGAGATGCGTATCGATTTCACCGAATCCGTGTGGGCACGCAGCGGTAAGAAAAGCTTTACTTATTACAACGAGGCCGGCGAACAGGTCTTGCAGATGACAAGCACCGATCTCAGAGGCTTTGCGTGCACCGAGCCTGTTATGATCGCCGACAGAATGTTCTGCGTTTCTCCCGTTTACATTGATGAGGACGGCAAAATCGTAGATATCGTGTGGGCGGATCTCGGCAGAACGGACTGTGAGCGTGAAGAGTTTGCGAAAGTTGTCATAAACTCAAAGCTCGAGATCGTCTTTGTGCTTTCCGACAAGGGACTTTACGATATCTCGAACTACTACGCCGACGGATACGCGTATTCGGAAATCGAGGATGATGTGTTTGCTATCATCGATTCCGAGGGAAATACCGTATGCACGACTCCGAAGGATGCTGTTGTCAATTCTGTCGGTGCTGATATCAGAGAATTTACAGACATTCAGTGACGGCGCGGTAATGAGACCGGCATAAAAGCGAATACACACGAAAAACCGACCTGTTTACACGGGTCGGTTTTTTGAGGCTATGCAAGATTCAGTTTTCACGTGCGACTTTTGTACAGTGTGCGGTACTCACTCGGCGACATACCGTAGGTTTTGCGAAAGAGCTTGCTGAAATACATCGAGTCGTCGATGCCGACGGAAAAGGCGATCTCTTTTATACTGCGCGTGCTCTGCGACAGAGCGTTTGCGGCGGCGGAAAGGCGGTAGTTGTTCAGATACGCGATGGGAGACGTGCCGACGAGCTTTTTGAACAGCGCGTAAAAATTCGACTCCGACATATTGGAAGAGTCCGCGAGAGTTTTCACCGTGATGCGCTCGGCATAGTGCTCGGAAATATACGAAAGAGCAGTTTTGAGCCCGCCGTGAGAGCTTTCCCGCGCCTCTTCGCCGAGCTTTGTCAGATATCCGAGCAGACGACAGCAGTCCGCGTAATTTTCAAAAGCGTCGTCCGTTTTGAATATCCTCTCGAAAATCGAGTTCAGTTCATGCCGCTCGTCGCCGTTTATCACCGTGGGAAAAGTGTAAAGCGAGTCCGGCGAAAACTCTCGATTTATTCTCGCGTCGACAAATATCCACCTACAGCTCATCTTTCCGCTTTTCTCATTCACGTGGTGCGTGATAGTTTGACGAACCCCTGCGGGGGCGATGAAGAATCCGCCGTCCGTCGTTTTGCATTTTTCGCTGTTTCCGAGAGCGATGTCGTAATGTCCCTCGAGCGATTGGACGACAGAAAGATAGGGAAGCACCTTAACATGGGTGACACCCTCGTTCGGAATAGAATAAAACCCGTCCTTTTTTAAAAACTCGATATTAATGCCGTTTATCTTCAAAAAAGATCACCTCAATAGTATTATACATATAATGCGCGGGAAAGTCAATTGATTTTAATAGCTTTGTACTGTATAATCTTATCAGCGGAGGTGATAACATGGAGTTTTACACTCAAAACGGAGGCAAAAGACCGGTGAGACTGTCAGAAACGACACGACGCTTTGCACATGACTCGCTCGGCAGAAAATACGGCAAGGACACATTGAAGTGCAGTGCCGTTGTCCTCGACGACATACCGAATTTTGACTCGCTATCAAAGATAGAAAAGTACGACATCGCGATAATGAAGATCGCAAAGGAAGCACCGATTCGCATTTGCGAGGGGGAGAAGCTGAGCGGAGCCGCGACTCTCGGAAAGGCGATAAGTCATTCCGTGCCGGCGGACTATAAAGGCTCGCGTCTGTGCGAGAGCCAGAGCCACCTGACCGTTGATTTCGAGACGGTATTAAAGCACGGTGTCGGCTACATAAGGGAAAAGGCGCGTCGCGCATACGAAAAATATCGCGGGAGCGAAAAGGAAACTTTTGCGAAAAGCTGCCTGACCTGCATCGACGCATTTGAGGTTTGGCACGGACGGTATCTTGACGCGCTATGTGATCTTCCCGAATATCGCGCGAATTACGAAAACCTGAAGCGCGTCCCGTTTGAGACTCCAACCTCATTTTACGAGGCGGTGCAGAGTATTTGGTTCACTTTTGCGTTTATCCGACTTACGGGAAACTGGCCGGGAATCGGCCGAATTGACTACCTGCTCGGCGATTACCTGAAGCGCGATCTTGAGAGCGGAAAGCTGACGCTTGACGAGGCACGCGAAATATTGGCGCATTTCTTTATCAAGGGATGTGAGTGGATAAACGGCGAGGATATAGGCAGCGGCGACGCACAGCATTATCAAAATCTCCTGCTTGCGGGAATCGACGAAGACGGAAACGAAGTCACAAACGAGGTAACGTACCTTGTCCTCGACGTAATCGAGGAGCTCGGCATCAGCGATTTTCCGACGACGGTGCGCGTGAACTCGAAGACCGATGAAAAGCTCGTCCGCCGTGTGGCGGAGGTCATGCGCTACGGAGGCGGCACGCTTGCCGTTTATAACGAGGAGACGGTCATCAAAGCTCTTATAAAAGACGGCTACGATGAGCGCGAGGCGAGAAAATTCGCAAACGACGGATGCTGGGAGGCTCAGATCCCCGGAAAGACATTCTTCAACTATCAGCCCTTTGACGCCCTGCAGGTACTGCAGCAGAGAACGCTCGGCGGCTATGAAGGCGAAGTAAACTTTGACACCTTTGAGGAGCTTTACGGAGAATACGTAAAGGGGCTGCGTGCGCGAGTCGATGAAAAGTTCCATATGTACGATGAGTTTTTCGTCGTCACGGGAGACTGCGCGGAAAACTCGAAATGGGTCGAGCGCACACCGTGCACGGTGGTTTCGATCTTTGAAGAGGGATGCATCGAAAAGGGTCTCTCATATCTCGAGGGCGGCCCTGTTTACAATCTTATTTCGCCTCATCTCGGCGGACTTGCCGACACGGTCAACAGCCTTTACGCGATAAAAAAGCTTGTGTACGACGAGAAGAAGCTGACTCTTCCCGAGCTTTTGAAGATACTTCGCAACAACTGGGAGGGAGAGGAAGTCCTCAGACAGTACGCGCTTAAAAACTACGATTATTACGGAAACGACAACGACGAGGTCGACGAGATAGCCGTGAGAATGCTCTCGGATTTCGCCGATATTTGCCAAAGCTTTAACGGCAGGAACGGCTACCGTTTCCCCGCCGGCGTCAGCACGTTCGGACGTCAGCTTATGTGGTCGCCGCAGAGACTCGCGTGCCCGCACGGCAGACGCGCGGGAGAGATTTTGGCGGCAAACTGCTCCCCGACACCGAACACGGACAAGACAGGCGCAACTGCCGAGATCCGCTCGTACTGCAAGATCGACCTTGAAAAAATTGCGAACGGCGCGGCACTTGACATAAAGCTTCTGCCGTCGAACGTCGAAGGCGAGGCGGGACTTGCGGCACTGTGCGGTCTGATACGCGGCTTTGTTGCTCTCGGCGGATTCTTCATGCAGCCTGACGTTGTTGACGCGGAAGTCCTCCGCGAGGCGCAGGCGCATCCCGAAAACTACGAAACGCTCTCGGTGCGTGTCTCCGGCTGGAATGCGCGATTTGTGACGCTTGACCGCGAGTGGCAGCAAATGGTGATCGAGCAAAACGAGCACAGATAAGCTTCATGCCGTAATCATGTGACATTTGACCGAAAAAACGAAAAAAATCGAGCGGACTTCGCTTTGTAACGGCGAATTTCCGCTCGATTTTTGTTATTCCGTTATAGCGTCGTCGGACACCGAGATGTGCGACATTTGCTTTTTGTAGATGACGGCGAAGTAAGCTATCTCCGCTATCGCAGTTATGCTCCATGAGAAGAGGTAGAGCAGATAAAGCGACGGGATCGTCTTGAAATGAGCGAAGACGGTGTATATCCAGATGATCCTGAAAACGACAGAGCCCATGACGACGATGCACGTCGGGATGACGCTCTTTCCGAGGCCTCGCGAGGCGGCGATGGTGCAGTCCATGAACGCCGAGATCCAGTACGTGCATCCCATTATGCGAAGCCTGTAAAGCCCCGCCTCGACGACGGCGGCGTCGGATGTGAAAAGCCCGAGAAATCCGCGTCCACAAAGGACGACGAACGCGCCCATGAGCACGCCGATACCCGCAGAGTACATAAGGCTTATGAGATAGCTTCGTATCACGCGGCGACGCTTGCCCGCGCCGTAGTTCTGCGCCATAAAGCTCGTGCACGCGGTGTAGAATGCCGCCATGATGTCAAACACAAGTCCGTCGGAGTTTGCCGCCGCGGAGTTTCCCTCGACCATGACGTGATCGAAAGTGTTGACGCCCGCCTGAATAAAGAGGTTCGCCACCTGGAAAAGCGCGTACTGGAGCGCGGAGGGGATTCCGAGACGAAGTATCTCCCCGGTCGTCATGCGGTCGGCTTTGAGCGACGACGTGCGAAGCGCGTAGCTCTCTTTCGAGCGGAGAAGTGAGATGATGATAAGGGCACACGAGAGGTACTGCGAAATTATCGTGGCTGTTGCAACTCCCGCGACGCTGAGATTGCATCCGAGGACGAAAACGAAGTTGAGAATTACGTTCGTAACGCCTGCGATAAACAAGAAATAAAGCGGCTTTTTGGTTTGTCCGACCGCGCTGAACACGGCCGAGCCGAAGTTATAGAGCGCGACTGCGGGCATTCCGAGAAAATATATTCTCAGATACAGTGTCGCGCCGTCGATGAGCTCGGGCTTTGTTCCGAGCAGAGAAAGAAAAACATCGGTGAATATCTCGCCGAAAGCGAGGATCACGACTCCCGTTATAAAGCAAACGATCGCTGCGGAGTGCACCGTGCGGACGACACCGCGACTGTCACCCGCGCCGTATCTGCGAGCGACGAGAGCGGAAACGCCGCTTCCGAGTCCGATGAGAAAGCCCGTAAAGAGCGACACGAGAGTCGCCGTCGAGCCGACCGAGCCGAGAGCCGTCGAGCCCGAAAAGCGTCCGACGACCGCGATGTCCGCCATGTTGAAAAGCACTTGCAGGACGTTCGAGATCATCAGAGGGACGCTGAAAAAAAAGATATTTTTAAAAAGAGAACCGCTTGTGAGATTTGATACCTTGTTGTTCATTCGGTTGCCTTTCATACTTTGTTATGTCAGTGATATTGTATCACTAATCGCCACTCTTGTCAATCCTTGTCATGTGTGATGTGACAAATTCTGAAGTTGTATTGACAAATTGCCCGCAACAAAGTACAATTATTATATCAAAGCTCGCGAGAGTCGACGACCGTGTGCGAAAATAACACGTCGCCGTGCCAGATCTCACGGAGATGTCGCTTAAACACCGTGCTTCTGCCTTTTTCAAACAGACGTGCAATCAAGAACACGTCGACTGTGACGCGGTCGCCCGAAATGTCGGCGCGGAAGCTGCTTTTGTAGTTTCTGACTTTGTCTTTTTCGGCATAAGCTTCGGCGGCTTCTCCGAGGCGTGTGTAAAACTTCGTAAAGTTTGCCGCGCCGTCGCGTGCGGGAAGTGAGAGCGTTGTTTTCGCACTTCGTGTCACTTTGTTTTCGATCATTTTTTCTTTCATATTCCGTTCCTCCGTCTTTTGATCGACCAATATGTATGCGGAGGGGACGGTTAATATTTCAGTGAGGTATCAAGGGTGAATAACTACGATAATAAACCGACGGCGGACAGACTTCGCCCGAGGAGCTTCGACGAGATGGCGGGGCAGGAAAAGCTTGTCGGAAAAAACGGAATACTTCGTCGCATGGTGGCGTCGGGGCGCATTTCTTCCGTAATATTTTTCGGCCCTCCCGGGTGCGGAAAGACCACGGCGGCTTCGATACTCGCGGAGAGCTCGGGACTTGAGCTTTACAGGCTCAACGCCACGTCTGCGACGCTTTCCGACATACGCGAGGTGGTCGCGGCGGCGGGAGGCATCGCGGGCAGTCGCGGCGTGCTTCTTTATCTTGACGAGATCCAGTATTTCAACAAAAAACAGCAGCAGTCACTGCTCCAGTATATCGAGGACGGAAGCATAACGCTGATAGCTTCGACGACGGAAAACCCGTATTACTATATCTACGACGCGCTTTTGTCGAGATGTGCCGTGCTTGAGTTTAAGCCGGTGTCGCCGCGCGACATTGCCCGCAGACTTGCGGATGTGGTGCATGAGCTCGGTGCGGATGAGAGGATATCCTCTTCCGCGCTCACGCTGATTTCGACCTCGGCGGCGGGTGACGTGAGACGCGCCGTTAATATGCTCGAGCTTTCGCTGTGTATGAAAGGCGAGGGTGAGATCACGGAAGAAGACGTGAAAGAGATAATCCCGTCGACCTCGCTCGGCACTTTCGACCGCGACGGCGATACGCACTATGACCTTTTGTCGGGGCTTCAAAAGTCGATTCGCGGAAGTGATCCGGATGCGGCTGTGTTTTATCTCGCGCGGCTTTTGGAGGGCGGAGACCTGATCTCACCTTGCCGCAGGCTCATGGTAATAGCGTCGGAGGACATCGGAGCGGCATACCCGATGGCGGCGGTTATCACGCGTGCGTGCGTCGAGAGCGCGAAAGAGCTCGGTCTACCCGAGGCGAGAATACCTCTGGCGAATGCGGCCGTGATGCTCGCGACATCTCCGAAGTCAAACACCGCATACGCGGCGATGAACGCAGCTTCTGCCGATATTGCCGCAGGGCTCGGCAACGAGATACCGCTTCACTTGAAGAGTCCCGCGTTCAAGGGATACAAGTATCCGCACGACTATCCGAACAGATATGTTAAGCAGCAATATCTGCCCGACGATTTGAAAGACCGAAAATATTATAACTACGGCGAAAACAAGACCGAGCAGGCGGCGAAGGCATATTGGGATAAGATCAAGGGAAACAAATGAACTTAAATCGGCGGCGCAAAGCGTGTCGCATTTCCCGAGTTTTTAAGTCATAGGCATAAAAACTACCTTTTAAATGTCAAAATAGCGTACTGACGAGAAAAAATAGACAAAGATATTGTGAACAAATTGTAAACTCGACGAACACGTGTTTATTTCACGCGAAGAATGTGGTATAATATGTGCATGGGAACAATATCTCACAAATGGAGATATCCCGCAGCCTTGCGGTTTAAAGCCGCGATTTGCGTAATTTCAATCAGTCCGCGCCCAAAATGCGCGTAAACACGGAGTTTATATGGCAGCACTCAGCGAAAGAGAACAGCTGATTCTCGACTACATAAAGGAAAACATCCTCAAAAACGGATACTCGCCCTCGATACGCGACATCAAGCGCGATCTCGACATCAAAAGCACGTCGACCGTTCACACCTACCTTGAAAAGCTCGAGAAAAAGGGCTACATCCAAAAAGAGGGCGGCAAGAGTCGAACTTTGCGCGTTGATTCGCTCGTTGCGGGCGGAGAGGGTGCGCCCAGACCGATGATACCGATCATCGGAAAGGTCACGGCGGGAATGCCGATCCTCGCGCTTGAAAATCACGAGGGCTATATCGCATATCCGTTTGACAAGAGAGCCGTTGGCGGCAGACAGCTTTTTGCTCTGCGCGTCACGGGAACGAGCATGATCGAGGCCGGTATTCTCGACGGCGATATCGTGATAGTCGAGCAGACTCGCGTCGCCGAAAACGGTGACATAGTCGTCGCGCTTATCGACGACGAGGCGACCGTTAAGACATTCTACAAGGAAAACGGACATTTCAGACTTCAGCCGCAGAACAGCACAATGGCTCCGATCATCGTTGAGGAGCTTGTAATCCTCGGCCGCGTTATAGGAAGTCTGCGCACTTACGAGTAATTATTTAAGGAGCAAAAGGACAGCATCGGAGGTTTAAAATGACGACTTTCGGCAAGAAACTGCAAATGAAATTTTATACCGTCGATGCACTGAGCCTCGCCGTCGCACTTCTCGGAAAGGTTCTCGTGACTAAACACGACGGGGAAGTTACAGCGGGCATAATCGCCGATACGGAGGCGTATATGGGCGAGAGCGATCGCGCCTGCCACGCTTTCGGCGGTCACAGAAGCGCGAAAAACGAGTCGATGTACCTGCCCGGAGGTCATGCGTATGTTTACATGATCTACGGTATGTACTACTGCATGAACGTCACGGCAAACGCGGAAAATATTCCGGAGGCCGTGCTCATTAGGGGAATTTTGCCCTTTTTCGGACTTGACACGATGATCTCGCGCAGAGCTTCTCGCGCGTCGGGAGCTTCCGCACATATCTTATCTCACATCGCGGACGGTCCGGGAAAGCTGTGCCGAGCCATGGCTATCGATAGGAGTGCGGACTCTTTGCGCCTTGACGGCGACCTTATGTACATCTGCGACGCCGGCCTTGCGCCGACCGACGATGTCGTGGCTTCAAAAAGACTGAATATTGATTATGCCGGGGAGGATGCCCTGCGGCCGTGGCGTTTTACGCTGTCGCACGATGACCCTCTCCGCCGTTATGCGGCGGCACTGTGATATGTGCTGCCATAATTTTTTAAAGGCAAAAATGCGAAGACGACAGCATCCGAGTGATTTTCGGCGAGCCTTGTAGTATAATATAAGGGTGGCCGCACTTCGGGTGCGGATAACGGAGATATTATGAAAAATAACGAATCCGAAAAGCTTCAGGCATACCTGTTCCATCAGGGAACGAATTTTACATCTTATGAATACCTCGGCGCACACGAAACGCGCGACGAGAGCGGGAGATATTTCTGCACTTTCCGCGTCTGGGCACCGAATGCGCGTGCCGTCGCGCTTGCAAGCGACGCGACGACGTGGGATTCTCCTCGCGCGATGGAGCGCGTAAGCGAGGCGGGAGTTTGGGGGACGGTCCTCGAGGGAGATCACTCGTTTGAGGGACTCCTCTATAAATACGCCGTGACGGGCGCGGACAGAAATACATATCTGAAAGCCGATCCGTATGCCTTTGCGTCGCAGACTCTCGGCGAGAGCGCGTCGATCGTTTGTAATATCGATTCTTTCAAGTGGCGTGACGACGTGTGGCAACGCCGTCGTGCCGAGAGATCGAAAAAGGACGCCCGCGCCAATCACTACTACGCTTCGCCGATGAATATCTACGAGGTGCACCTCGGCTCTTGGAAGACTAAGGGCGGAAAATCCACCGAGAACGGCGAAAACTACATCTCATACCGCCGCGCGGCAAACGATCTTGCCGCATATGCCAAAGAAATGGGATATACTCACATCGAGCTTCTCCCGATAGCGGAGCATCCGTTTGACGGCTCGTGGGGATATCAGGTCACGGGGTATTACGCGCCGAGCGCGAGATTCGGCCGCCCGGAGGAATTCGCGTATTTTGTAGACAGGCTTCACCGTGCGGGAATCGGCGTTATCCTCGACTGGGTACCCGCGCATTTTCCGAAAGACAGATTCGGCCTTTACGAGTTCGACGGTGAGCCGCTTTATGAGTATCAGGGACGTGACCGCATGGAGCATAAGGGCTGGGGCACGCGTTGCTTTGACGTCGGCAGATGCGAGGTTCAGTCGTTTCTCATCTCGAATGCGCTGTTTTGGATGAGACGGTATCACATAGACGGACTCCGCGTCGACGCGGTGGCATCGATGCTTTATCTCGACTACGACCGCGATGACGGCGAGTGGATACCGAATGTCAACGGTGACAACAAAAATCTCGAGGCGATAGCGTTTTTCAAGAAGCTGAACACGGCGGTGTTTGCGGAATTTCCAGACGCGCTGATGATCGCCGAGGAGTCGACCTCGTGGCCGATGATAACGAAGCCGGTGGATCGCGGCGGACTCGGGTTTAATTTCAAATGGAACATGGGTTGGGCGAACGATATGTTTGAATACGTCTCTTTCGACCCGATCTACAGGCAGTACGCGCACTCTAAGCTCACTTTCCCGCTTATGTACGCCTTTGACGAGAACTACATCTTGCCCGTGTCGCACGATGAGGTCGTGCACGGCAAAAAATCGCTCGTCGACAAGATGTTCGGCTCGTATGACGACAAGTTCGCGTGTATGAGAGCGTTTCTTGTGAATATGATGACGCTTCCCGGAAAGAAGCTCATGTTCATGGGTTGCGAGTTTGCGCAGTTCCGCGAGTGGGATTTCGCAAATCAGCTTGAGTACTTCATGCTCAACTACCCGCGACACTCCGAGATGAAGACGTTTGTGCGCGAGCTTAATCACGTCTATCTCGACTCGCCCGAGCTTTGGCAGGCGGATGATTCATGGGACGGCTTTGAGTGGATCTACGCCGACTCGGCCGACATGAACATGGTGGCGTACAAGCGGTTCGACGCCGCTCGTCACGAGATCGCGGTGGTCGTGAACTATTCTCCGATAAGGCGCGACGGCTTTATCCTTGAGCTCGACTCCGCCGGAGAATACGACGTGCTCGTAAACTCCGACCTTTACAAATACGGAGGCGGAGGATGCGACATCGGCGAGACGCTCTCGACATACGTTCGCCCCGCTGACGGTCGTAATGTCTTAAAATTCACGCTCCCGCCGCTTTCGGGAGTAATACTCAGAAAAAAACGGACGCGAAACACGCGACGTGGCACAAAAAAATAAATACAGAACGCAAAACAAGGCTTTCCCCGAAAAATAAAAAATCAACAGAAAGAGCGGTGCATATTATGTACAAAAAACAGCAATGCGTAGCTATGCTCCTTGCCGGCGGACAGGGAAGCAGACTTTATACGCTTACGGAGAAAACGGCAAAGCCGGCAGTACCCTTCGGAGGCAAATACCGTATCATCGACTTTCCGCTTTCAAACTGCGTAAATTCACATATATATACGGTCGGCGTGCTGACACAGTATCAGCCTCTCGTGCTCAACGAGTATATCGGAAACGGACAGCCGTGGGACCTTGACCGTATGCAGAGCGGCGTCATGGTGCTCCCGCCGTATCAGGGTAAAAACGGCGCGGACTGGTACAAGGGAACGGCGAATGCCATATACCAGAACCTTGACTTCATAAAGAGATACGACCCCGACTACGTGCTCATCCTCTCGGGCGACCATATATATAAGATGGACTACAACGCGATGCTCCAAGAGCACATCGCAAAGGGCGCGGACTGCACGATCGCCGTGCTAAACGTCAGCCTCGAGGAGGCCAGCCGCTTCGGCATCATGAACACCGACGATGATATGAAAATACTCGAGTTTGAGGAGAAGCCCGCGCATCCGAAATCGACGAACGCTTCGATGGGTATCTACATATTCAACCGAGCACTTCTCGAAAAGTATTTGACCGAGGACGAGGCCGATCCCGACTCGTCGAACGACTTCGGTAAGAACATAATCCCGAAGATGCTCGCGGACGGTCGTCGTATGTTCGCGTATCCTTTCGACGGATATTGGAAAGACGTCGGAACGATATCTTCACTGTGGGAGGCGAATATTGATCTGCTCGGCGAGAGCCCCGTGTTCGACCTTAACGACAAGAGTTGGAGAATATATTCGCGCAACACGGCAATGCCGCCTCAGCACGTCGGCGAAAAAGCGAAGATATCCAATTCTCTGATAACGGAGGGCTGTGATATCGAGGGAATCGTCGAAAACTCGATCCTTTTCAGCGGAGTTACGGTCGAAAAGGGCGCGTATATCAAAGACTCCGTCATCATGAGCGGTGTGCACATCGGTGCGGGCGCGACTGTCAACTACAGCATAATCGACGAAAATACCGACATCGGCGCAAACTGCGTCGTCGGACGCACGAAAACGATGAGCGACGCGATAACGGTAGTCGGATGCTCGCTCACGATCGATGATAACGCAAATATCCCGGGCGGGGCAATGGTCAACGGCGAGTGGCTCGCAGAACATAAAAAATGACGCGCGGATGAACCCGCGAAAGCTATCAAAATAAACCGCATGACAGCGGAAGAACGGAGAGACAAATGTCAGCCACAGGAATTATTTTTTCAAATATACACGATTCTAATCTGCCCGAGCTTACCGTCAGACGCACGGTAGCCTCTGTGCCGTTCGGTTGCAGATACAGATTCATCGACTTCGCGCTTTCCAATATGGTAAACTCCAATATATTCGATATCAGTGTCATAGCACACTATAACTATCAGTCGCTGATGGATCACATCGGAAGCGGAAAGGACTGGGACCTCGCACGTCGAAGCGGAGGTGTCAAGATCCTGCCGCCGTACATCACCGCATACGCAAACGCCGCAAATTCGCTCTACACATCGCGCCTTGAGGCGTTAAAGAGCGTCAGCTACATCCTCGGCAGACTTACGGCGGATTATGTCGTCATGTCCGACTGCGACGTCGTTTGCAATGTCGATTTCAATGATATAATAAAGTTCCACAAGGAAAGCGGCGCCGAGATGACCATGGCGGTCAAGAGCGTCGACCTTACGGAAAAAGAAGCGGAGTCGAGCACGATATACTACTCCGACGACAACGGCTTCGTCACCGACGTGCTCGCTTTCCCGAAAAAGTTCTCGGGTCGCGCAGATGTCGGACTCAACATCACCGTAGTCAACACGCGCTTTTTGCAGCAGACTGTGCTCGACGCCATCGCTCACGGATACACGAGCATGACGCGCGACGTCGTCCTCAGAAATCTGAGCACGCATAAATTCGCGGTTTACAGATACGACGGACATTTCGCGTGCATTCGCTCCTTTGCGGACTATTTCAAATATAATATGCAGCTCATCGGAGACGACAGCTTCCGCCGCGCGATATTCGGCGTGAAGAACCGCCCGATCTACACAAAGGTGCGCAACTCCGTGCCGACGTATTTCAGCAACGATTCCGAAGCGCGCAACTCGCTCATAGCCGACGGTTGCCGCATCGAGGGTACGGTCGAGAACTCGATCTTGTTCCGCGGAGTCAAAGTCAGCCGCAACGCGACGGTTCGCAACTCTATCATCATGCAGGACAGCTATATCGGAGAGGGTGCGTTCGTGAACTGCGTTGTCAGCGACAAAAACGCGTTTATCAGAGACGGCCGTCTCCTCTCGGGCACCGAGGAGCTCCCGTATTACATATCGAAAGACAGAGTGCTTTAAGTTTGACCGAAAGGAAATTGTAAAATGAAGATATTATACGTAGCATCCGAAGCTTTGCCGTTTGTGTCGACGGGCGGACTTGCCGACGTTATAGGTTCACTCCCCGCTGCGGTGCGCCGCGCTACGGGAGGCGAGGCCGACGTTCGCGTCGTCATCCCCATGTACCCCACGATCAAATCGAAGATCGACGACACGTTCGAGAGAGTTTACGAGGGAGAGCTTCGCCTCGCGTGGCGTCGCCTCTACTGCGGAATATGGAAAACCGAGCGCGACGGAGTCACGGTGTATTTTGTCGACAACGAATACTATTTCGCACGCCCCATGCTCTACGGACAGTACGACGACGGAGAAAGATTTGCATATTTCGGCAAGGCCGTAATGCAGCTGATAACGAGCGTCGGCTTTGTGCCCGATGTTATGCACGCGAACGACTGGCAGAGCGCGCTTGCCGTGATCTACCTGAAGCGAAATCTCGCGTATCTCGAGAACTACAGCGCGATAAAGGTGCTCTTTACGATACACAATATCGAGTATCAGGGCAAATACGATCTTGCGATCCTGAAAGACGTCTTCGACCTTGACGACAGAGACCGTTCCGTGGTAGAATATGACGGATGCATAAATCTCTTAAAGGGAGCAATATCCTGCGCCGATATGGTCAGCACGGTCAGCGAGCGATACTCCTCGGAAATTTTGACCGAGTACTACTCGCACGGACTTTATCACATTCTGCGCGACAGCCGCGAAAAGCTCACGGGAATCACGAACGGTATAGATGTCGAGTACTATAATCCCGAGTGCGACCCGGATATCGCGGAGTGCTACAGCGCGGGACATATCGCGGGCAAGGCCGCAGATAAAGCGGAGCTTTGCGAGATATGCGGACTCGACCCCGACCCGAAGAAGCCGCTCATCGTCATGGTGTCGCGCCTCGCGGGACACAAGGGATTCGATCTCGTGCGTCGCGTGCTTTACGATATCCTCGACAACACGGACGCCTCTTTTGCGGTGCTCGGAACGGGCGAGCGCGAGTATGAGGAATTCTTCCTCAGAGCCGCGGCCGATCATCCGGGACGCGTCGCCGTGAGACTTGAGTATAACAAGGCTCTCTCGAAGAAATTCTATGCGGGCGGAGATCTTTTCCTCATGCCGTCGAAGAGTGAGCCGTGCGGCCTTTCGCAGATGATCGCATCCCGTTACGGAACTGTGCCGATCGTGCGCGAGACGGGCGGACTTTACGACACGATAAAGCCGTACAACGAGTTTACCGGAGAGGGCAACGGATTTTCGTTCACGAATTACAACGCGCACGACATGATGGCCGTCATCGAATATGCACTCAGGATCTATGCGAAAAAGCAAAAATGGGCGGCACTGCGCCGTCGCGTCATGAAAGTGGATTTCTCTTGGAACGCATCCGCAGAGAAATATGTCGAGCTGTATAGCTCCATGCTTTAAGTGAAAAAATAAGATACTGCCGATCTTGACGGAGGCTTTTCGCACGGGTCGGCAGGAATCGTTTTTAAAAGAAGAACAAAATTTGCCGCAGTGCGGCACGGAGAAACAAATGAGCACAAACGAAGCTTTAAAAACACAAATCAGACAGTCGCTTGAGGACAAGCTGATAAGATATTTCGGCGTTCACGCGGATGAGGCGGACGCGGAGCAGATATACAAGGCGACGGCCCTCAGCATAAAAGATACCCTCGCGGCGAAAAGAGTCGAATTTAAGCGTCAGCAGAAAAAGGCGCAGGCGAAGAAGATATATTATCTCTGCATGGAATTTCTCGTCGGAAAGACGATGAAAAACGCCGTGATGAACCTCGGACTCGAGGACGAATACAAGGAAGTACTCGCGGATATGGGCTACAGCCTTGACGACGCATACGAAATGGATGTCGATCTCGGCCTCGGAAACGGCGGTCTCGGACGACTTGCGGCTTGCTTTATGGATTCACTCACGACGCTCGAATATCCCGCTACGGGCTTTTCGATATGCTATGAGTACGGATTTTTCAAGCAGAAGCTCGTCGACGGCGAGCAGATCGAGCTTCCCGATATGTGGATGGACAGAGGCGGCGTGTGGCTGAACCCGAGAACGGACAAGTCATTCACCGTTCGCTTCGGAGGAACCGTTCACGAGAACTGGAACGGCGACAAATGCGACATTACCTACGAAAACTACAGCGAAGTGCGCGCTTTGCCGTATGACCTTTTGATATCGGGCTATGACAGCAAGGCCGTAAACAATCTTCGCCTTTGGAAAGCGGTCGACACGACTTCCTTTAACATGAATCTGATCTCGCAGGGTGAATATGTCCGCGCGATGCAGGAAACTTCAAACGCGGAGATAATCTCAAAGGTGCTTTATCCGTCCGATGCGCATGACGAGGGAAAACTTCTCAGACTTTCTCAGCAGTACTTCCTCGTGTCCGCGTCGCTCCAGAGCATTATCAGCGATCATCTTGCCGCATACGGATCTCTCGGCAATCTCGCAGACAAGATAGCCATCCACATAAACGACACTCACCCCGCGCTCGTCGTGCCCGAGCTTATGCGCATACTCATCGACGTTTATTCCTACTCGTGGGATGAGGCATGGAGCACAGTGACGCGCGTCGTGTCGTACACGAACCACACCGTCCTCCCCGAGGCACTCGAAACGTGGAACGTTGACCTGTTCCGCTTGAAGCTCCCGAGAATTTATATGATAGTCGAGGAGATAAACCGCAGGCTTTGCACAGACCTTTGGAATATGTACCCCGGCGACTGGGATCGCATCTCGAGAATGTCCGTCGTCGCGTATTCGCAGATCCGCATGGCAAACCTCAGCGTCATCGCCTCGCACACAGTCAACGGAGTTTCGGCACTCCACTCGGATATCTTAAAAAAGACCGTCTTCCACGACTTCTACAAGGCATATCCGCAGAAGTTCACGAACGTAACGAACGGAATCGCGCACAGACGCTGGCTTTGCTACTCGAACAGGGGACTTTCGAGCTTGCTCGACGAGACGATCGGAGACGGATATCGCAAAGACCCCGAGAGACTCGAGGAGTTCTTGAAATATAAAAACGATCCCGCGATCCTCGAGCGTTTGCGTGATATCAAGGCCGAAAACAAGCTTGCATTTTCAAAACACTGGTTCAACAAGACCGGCGTGTCTCTCGACGTGAATTCCGTCTTCGACACACAGGTCAAGCGTATTCACGAGTATAAGCGACAGCTTCTCAATGTGCTTAAAATACTCGCGCTGTACGCGGAGATAAAGAACAACCCCAACGCGGAGATCACACCCACGACATTCATCTTCGGCGGCAAGGCCGCAAGCGGATATTATATGGCGAAAAATATAATTCGCCTTATCTGGAGCCTCGGCGAGGAGATAGCGCGCGACCCCGTGGCGCGGGATGTGATTCGCGTCGTATTCCTCGAGGAATATAACGTCACAGAGTCCGAGCTACTCATGCCCGCGACTGATATCAGCGAACAGATATCCCTTGCCGGTAAGGAGGCGAGCGGCACGGGTTGCATGAAGTTCATGATAAACGGTGCGCTCACGCTCGGCACGCTCGACGGCGCAAACGTCGAGATCCGCGAAGCTGTCGGCGACGACAATATCTACATCTTCGGTCTGACGGACAGTCAGGTCTACGACCTGTGGAAGCGCGGCTATGAGTCGGTCAAATACTATATGCAGAGCGACAGACTTCGCGCCGCTATCGATATGCTCTCGCAGAAGTCCCTCGCGGGCAACGATTTCAAATCGATAGTCAGCTACCTGCTCTACTCGCACGGCGTTTCCGACCCGTATATGTGTCTTGCGGATTTTGATTCGTATATGAATACCTTCGACAGTATGATGACAGACTACGCCGACAAGAAGGCGTGGACGGAGAAGTCGCTCGTGAATATCGCAAAGGCGGGATTCTTTGCGGCGGACCGTAGCATTAAGGAATACGCGGACAATATATGGCATATAAAGAAAGTAAAATAACGGAGCACAAGCTTTCGCTTACCGACGGCGGCGACCTGTCTCTGTTCGGGGCGTTGCCGAGCGGCCATCGCGTGAGCTTTCGCGTCGGTGTTCCGCACGAAATCGAAGTCAAAAGCGCACTTATGAAGATACACTCCGACGGCTACGAGGGCGAGATCACGTATCTCGCCTTCCCGCTCGAGAGAGTTTCCGTCGGAGAGCGCGACATTTTTGAGCTCACCGCAGACACGCGTGAGCTTTCCGAAAGCCTTATCGGAGAAAAATACGGCCTGTTTTATTACGAATACGAGCTTTGCGCGGCCGACAGCGTGCTTCATCTCGGCGGCGAGAGCCCGCTTGAGCTTTTGCCGACGACCGAAAACGGCGAGCGACAGCTCCTCATCTACGCCGAAAACGCCACGTCATCAAAAGCGTTGCGCGACGGTATTATTTATCACATATTCGTCGACCGCTTCAAAAAGAGCGGCAAGTGTCCCGTAAAAGACGGGGCGATACTCAACGATGACTGGGATCACGGCATACCGCAGTTCGGCGAGTATCCGGGAGCCGAGGTGAAAAACAATATGTTTTTCGGCGGAGATCTCTACGGTATTGTCGAGAAACTTCCGTATATAGCTTCGCTCGGCGCGTCGACGATATACCTGTCGCCCGTCTTCGACGCCGCGTCAAATCACAAGTACGATACGGCGGATTATCTGTCGGTCGACGTGATGTTCGGCGGAGACGAGGCACTCCGACTTTTGTGCCGCGAGGCCGAGCGTTACGGAATATCCGTCATGCTCGACGGAGTGTTCAATCACACCGGAAGCGACAGCTTGTATTTTAATCTCGACGGTCATTACGGCGACGGCGGTGCGTACCGCTCAAAGAGCTCGCCGTACTATCCGTGGTATAATTTCCATGATTATCCCGACAGCTATGAGTGCTGGTGGGGGATAAAAATACTGCCGCGAGTCAAAAGCGACAGTGACGAATATCTTGATTTTATCTGCGAAAAGGTCGTTCCCAAGTGGATGGCGGCGGGAGTGCGTCATTGGAGACTTGACGTGGCGGACGAGCTGTCCGACCGATTCCTCGATCGCTTTTCCGAGACGGTGTCGGAGCTTTCACCCGACGCGCAGATCGTCGGCGAGGTCTGGGAAGACGCGTCCGACAAGGTGAGCTACGGCAGACGCCGCCGCTATCTCTCGTCGGGACAGCTGTCGTCAGTCATGAACTATCCGCTCAGAAGTGCGCTGATAGCGTACATCGACCACGGCGAAACGAAACTTCTCAGACGCGCGACGGAGGGGCTTTACCGCAGATATCCGAAGCACGTGTCGGACACGCTGATGAACTTTCTCGGCACACACGACACGGAGCGCGCGTTGAGCGTCTTCGGGGACAGCTCCTATGGCGAGCTGACAAACGCAGAGCTGTCGGTGCGCCGCATGGACGCGGATGCACGTGCACGCGCCGAAGAAAAACTTATCGAGGCGTATGCCGTCCTGTGCGCCCTTCCCGGAGTTCCGTGCGTCTTTTACGGAGACGAGGCAGGGCTCGAGGGCTATCGCGACCCGTTTTGCCGAAAGCCGTTCCCGTGGAATGACACGGACGAGCATTTGACTGCCGAGTACAGAAAGCTCGGCTCGTTCAGACATCGCGAGAAGCTTCTTCGCGACGCGTTTTTCGAGATCGTCACGCTCACGCCGCACGAATTTTCATTCATCCGTCGCGACGCGCACGGCACAGGTGAGGCGATATTTGCGGCATTCAACAACACCGACGAGCCTCGCGAGATATGCTCAGATTTTGAGCTTTTTGACCTCGATGGAGCTTGCGTCGGAAGAACGGTACACCTTTCTCCGCGCGGATACGGATATTTTAAAATTAAGCTGTAAAAGCGAAACGATCCCGCTTTCGGTAAAACGCACCGAGAGCGGGATCGCTTTTTCGTTCTTATGCCAAATCGTAGAGCTTTTTGTATTTTCTTTCGAGGTAGTCCGTGTAGTGCGTCGGATCGAACTCTTCGCCGAGCACGTCGTAAAGGAGCTCGGACGGCTTCATCAGACAGCCGTGACGCCAAATCTTTTTACGGTTCCACTCGTTGATCGGTGCGAAATTGCCGTCGGCGATGAGTGCGTCAACGTCAAGCTCTTCGCGCATCTTGTTGAGAATATGTGCGCCGTATGCGCTTCCGAGCGCGTATGAGGGGAAATATCCGATCATGCCGCCCGACCAGTGACTGTCCTGGAGCACGCCGTGCGCGTTGTCGGGAACCTCGACACCGAGATATTCGCCGTAAAGGCGATTCCACTCGCGCGGCAGATCGCGAACGGCAATCGAGCCTGACATAACGGCACGCTCGAGCTCATAGCGGATCATGACGTGTAGGCAGTACGTTACCTCGTCGGCCTCCGTGCGGATGAGCGAGGGCTCGACAGCGTTTACCGCGCGGTAAATATCGTCCGCCGTGCGGCCTTTCATCTGCTCGGGGAAAACGTCGCAAAGGGTCGGGTAGATCATGCCGATGAAAGCCTCGCTTCGGCCTAAAAGATTCTCGTAAAAACGGCTTTGGCTTTCGTGAATGCCCATCGAAACGCCGCCGTCGAGGAAAGTGTACGCGAGCGAGTCATCGGAGCTCATATCGTAAAGCGCGTGACCGCCCTCGTGGATAACGCTGAACATCGAAGAGGAGAAATCGTCTTTTTTGAAGTTCGTGGTGATCCTGACATCGCGGTGTGAGCCGATAGATGTCGTAAACGGATGGAGCGTCGTTCCGAGTCCGCAGTGATTTCGGTCGATACCCATTATGTCCATCAGCTTGTACGAGAAGTCAAGCTGAGCGGCGTCGGAAAATTCGCCGTGCAGACAGTCGGTCTTCGCTCTCGGCGCGTCCTTTATCTTATTTATGAGCGGTATCAGGCGGGACTTGAGGACAGAGAAAAACTCATCGCACTTTTCAGTGGTAAGTCCGTCCTCGAATTTTCCGAGGCAGTAGTCGTAAGGATCCGTATCGGGCGCGCAGTAGCGTGCAAAGCGACGCTCCGTGTCGAAGATCTTTTCGAGATACGGGCAAAACGAGTCGAAATCGTCGTTTTCCTTTGCGTCGTGCCAAACATCCTCCGCCTCGACGATGAGCTTCTGGTATTCGACATACTCATCGATCGGGATGCTTCTGAGTTCCCTCAGGTCGCGCTCGGCAAGCTCGAGGCATCTGCGGTCGCGCGGCGAGAGTGTGTCGCGCACGGCGGCAAGAGCGTCAACGAGAGAGATCATCTCGTCTCCTGTCGAAATGCGGTAGCTCTCCTCGGTCAGAATTCCGAGCGCGTGTGCGCGATTTTCCGCTGTTCCTTTCGGCGCGGTGGTCGCACCGTCATAGTAGATCATCTCGACTGCGTGACGGTACGCGCTGAGCCGGGACTGTAAATCGTAAAAGCTTTTTAAAGCGTCGTTTGTGTTCATTTCGTTCTCCGTTTGCCGTTAGATTCGGCTTTTGATGTATAATAAGCCCGCGTCCGCTTGACGGAGTCTGTCGGCGTGGACCGATGCACGGCTTCCCGCGTATTCGGTAAGGTGACTCTCGGCGGCTTTCAGCTGTGATGCGCTGCGGACGGCCTGCTCGACGGCCATTGCCGCTTCTTCCGCGTTCTCGAGATTTTCGCCGCATATAAACAGCCGCGGCTGAGAGTACACGATGAATGCTTTCTTCAGTGCGCCGCATTTTTCGCAGCTTCTCGAAAGGAACTCTCGAAGATCGGCCGAAGCGTGTCGCAGGTTTTCATCCGATGATGCGGGGACTTCGTCTATGCTCGGCAGATATGAATACAGCTCGTCGCGAACCTCAAACGAGAGCACGATCGAAGCGTTCGACGCGACGCGAGTAAGCTTTGAGTGAGCGGCGAGGACTTTTTCGTCGTCCGTGCCGACAAAGCCGCAGGGGAAAGTAAGCGTGCAAAGCTCACTTTTCGCGATGCCGAGCTTTTCAAGTCGTTCGGCAAGAGCGGCACCATCGCGACACATCTTTTCCGTAGGTCGAGTCATCAGTCGATAAAGTCAAATTCCATTCCGCAGAAGTTGACCGTGTCGCCCTCCTCGCATCCTGCCTTGCGCAGACGGTCGATGATACCCGCGCGGATGAGGGAGCGTTCAAAATACATAAGTGAGTCGCGGTCTGCGAAATTGACGCGGCCGGCAAGCTTTTCCGCCCATTCTCCGGATACGATGAACGAAGCGTCGTCTCCGCGACGGATCGTGACAGCATCGGCTCCCGCAAGCTCATCATCGTGGGAATCTTCCTCAATGATTTCGGGGTCGTATGTAACTGTCGGGGGAAGCGTTGCGAGCTTTCTCGCCGTCTCACCGATGAGCGTGCGAAGATTAAGGCGTGCCTGTGCCGAGATGTATACTACGCTGTAGCCGCGCTCGGCGCAAAGTGCCTCGAGCTCTGCGGCTTCTTCGGAAACTTCGGGGATTTCCGAGAACTCTTCCTCGCCGTTGACCATGAGGTCGGCCTTGTTTGCCGCGATAATTCTCGGGCGCGAGGCAAGCTCCGGCGAAAAGCGCGTCAGCTCCTCGTCGATAACGCGGAAATCCTCAACGGGAGTACGTCCCTCTGTTCCCGCAACGTCGATGACCTGAATGAGCATACGGCAACGCTCGATGTGGCGCAGAAAATCGTGACCGAGTCCGAGTCCGTCCGACGCACCCTCGATGAGGCCGGGAATGTCGGCGGCTACGAACGCGTTTTCGTCGGATACGCTGACAACGCCGAGGCTCGGCTCGAGCGTCGTGAAGTGATATTCGGCAACTTTCGGGCGTGCGGCAGAGATCGCGCCGAGCAGGGAAGACTTGCCCGCAGACGGCAGACCCACAAGTCCGACATCGGCGATCATTTTAAGCTCAAGCGTGACTTCCTTTTCTTCTCCGGGAAGACCGCTCTTTGCAAATCGGGGGATCTGACGGGTCGGAGTCGCGAAGTGACGGTTTCCCCAACCTCCGCGGCCGCCGCGGCAAAGGACAAAGTCCTCATCGTCGCACATATCCTTAATTATGCGACCGCTTTCGGGATCCTTGATGAGAGTACCGCGCGGTACCTTGATAACGACGCTCTCGCCGTTTTTGCCGTGGCATTTTGCGCCGGAGCCGTTTGCGCCGTTCTCTGCGGCGAATTTTCTTTTGTATCTGAAAGCGAGCAGGGTGTTGACGGAATCGTCGCAGCGGACGATGATGCTTCCGCCGTTTCCTCCGTCGCCGCCGTCGGGGCCGCCTTTGGCAACATATTTTTCGCGTCGGAAAGAGACCGCGCCGTCGCCGCCGCAACCTGCCTTGACGTTAATTTTTATCTTGTCAATAAACATTGATGTTCTCCGTTGATGTAATTTCTCAAAGGTTTGTGAAGTATTTGTCGTATCTCTCGATGCACTCGTTTATTATCTGACGAGCCTCATCGGGGCCGCGCAGATCGTCGACGGTGGTCTCGCGGTCTTCAAGCTGTTTGTAGACCTTGAAAAAGTGGCTCATCTCCATGAAGATGTGGCTCGGCAGGTCGAAGACCGACTTGTACATATTGTAGTTCGGATCGGAATGCGGGATGGCGATGATCTTTTCGTCGTTGCTTCCCGAGTCGACCATCGTAATAACGCCGATTGGGTACACGTCGACAAGAGTCATGCTGTCGATAGGCTCGGAGCAGATGACGAGCACGTCGAGCGGGTCGTTGTCTTCCGCGTATGTACGGGGGATAAAGCCGTAATTCGCGGGGTAGTGCGTCGAGGTGTAAAGAATGCGGTCGAGCCTCATTATGCCCGTTTCCTTGTCGAGCTCGTATTTGAGCTTGCTTCCCTTGGATATCTCGATGACTGCGGTGAAGCTGTCGGGAGTTATTCTTTTCGGGTTGATATCGTGCCAAATGTTCATGCTGTCCGTTCCTTTCGATCAAAGTTTTAATGAAATTATCGGAGCCGTGAGTTTAAAACAGCTCGCGTGCCGCCTCGCCGAGCGCGTGAACGCCTGTGACGATCTGCTCGTCGGAGGGCATTGAGTAGTTGAGTCTGAATGAGGGAGAGGGTGCTGCGGGATCTGCGTTGAAGGTTGCGCCGGGGACGACCGCGACCTTGCGAGCGAGCGCGCTCTTTACGAATGCGGACGCGTCATCGGTTCCCTGAACGGTGCACCAGATGAACAGACCGCCCTCGGGGCGCGTGAAGCTGATATTTTTCGGAAGCTCGCGCTCGAGGCAGTCGAGCATGAGTGCGCACTTTTCACCGTAGAGGCGGCGGATGCCCGCGATATGGGCGTCGAGATCGCATTCCGTCATGAAGCGGTGGCAGAGCATCTGGAAGAACATATTCGTGTGAACGTCCTCGACCTGCTTTGCGATGACCATCTTCTGAATGATCTCACGCGGGCCTCTGATAAAGCCGACGCGCATTCCGGCAGAGAGGATCTTCGAGAAAGACGAGCAGTAGAGAACGATGCCGTCCGTGTCAAAGGATTTGATCGTCGGAACATCCTCGCCCGCGAAGCGAAGCTCGCCGTAGGGGTTGTCCTCGAGGATAATAAGGCCGTAACGCTTTGCGATATCGTAAACTTTCTTACGGTTTTCGAGAGTCGATGTGATTCCCGCGGGATTGTGGAATGTCGGGATGAGGTAAAGAAGCTTCGCGTTCGGCGTAGATTTTACGACTTCTTCGAGGCGCACCGTATCGATACCGTCGTCGCCGAGCGGAACGCCGACAGTCTCTGCTCCGTTGGAGCGGAAAGCGTTGAGCGCACCGATGAATGTCGGGTTCTCGCAGATAACTGCGTCGCCCTCGTTGCAGAGAGCCTTGCAGGCAAGTTCGATACCCTGCTGGCCGCCGGAGGTGATGATCGTCTGATCGTCGTCGCCGAAAATGTTAAAGCGGGAAGCCATGCGCGCGTTAACAGCGTCGATGAGGGGAGTATAGCCCTCGGTCGTGCCGTACTGGAGAGCCGTTGTGGCATCATTTGCGAAAATGCTCTCGGCGATGCGCGCCATTTCCTCAGAGGGGAAAGAAAGCGGGGAGGGATTTCCCGCCGCAAAGCTGATGATGGTCGGATCGGTGAGAGATTTGAATATTTCGCGAATAGCGGAGGGCTTCATAGAAGCAAGCTTATTTGAAAATTTGTATTCCATATCGGGGGTGTCCTTTTTTTAGATATTACTTCCTCTATATTTTATCACATCATATCGCATTTTACAAGAGGTGGCGTTTTAAAAGCGCGAAAATAGAGGCTCGAGAGAAGCTTCAAAGTAAATCAGGCAGTTGATTTTAAAAGCGAAAGCGAGCGCGAAAAAGCGCAACGCTGTACAAAGGCGGTACAAGGCAAAGCCGAGTACCGCTTTTGTACAGCGTCTTTATTTTACCGTATGTTTCGCGTTTGTGATCCGATTACTGTCCGTTTGCCGAGCCCGACAGAAGCTGCTCATAATCTCGCACGCAAACCACCACGTCGGGTTGCAGTCGCGCGATCACTTCTTCCACCGTTTCGCTGTTGTAGTGTCGGAAATCGTAGGAATACATATCGTCAAAGCTTTCCCACAGCACGCACTCCAAGGCGTTGGTGAAGCTGTCTCCGTAGATCAGCACTCGCGGCAGGTCTTCACGCCCTGTCTCAACCACCGATTCGGACAGGTCGCCGCACATATACGCCGTGTAAAGGATCTCCTGCCACGGATCGCTCGGCAGAGTATACATACTGTCGACCACGTACTCGCCTATGCGGAATGTGTACGGGATCGGATCTTTCGGCGTGACCTTCCAAAGATGCTCGTCACTTTCCCAAAGTCCGCACAGCTTGCGGAGACGGGAGCCTAAGTATTTATTGGGTATCTCCTCCCATACGTGATCTTCCGCCGTCGGCATATCGAGCGAAAGGTCTGTATCCTTGTTGATCTTCTCTATCAGTGCCTGATAAGCCGAAAAAGCTCCCTGTATGCTGTAGTGGTTGTCTATCGTAGAGGAATACTGTTTCAGCGTGCCGTCCGCGTTATATACTGTGCGCATATCGATGTACGGCACATCCATCGCGTCTAATTCGGAGAACAGTGCAGTCGTGGAGCGTTCCGTGAACGTGTGTCGACTGTTCAGATACGATGGGTACGCGTCCTCATAGCAAACATATTGACACGGCACGGCCATGTAGCAAAAGTATCCGCCGTAGCTCTCTGCCAATGCTTTGTGGCTTGCCAATGTATTTGCCATCGCCTCGGCTTTGCTGTCGATCATATTTTGGTTTATCGAGGATGCCTCATATTCGTACTGCGTATACTGCCTTGCGGATGATGGGCATGAGCATATCTCCAAAGGAAATGGCCAGCT
>CAYWTG010000002.1:0-33150 GCA_964461155.1 uncultured Ruminococcus sp. | reverse complement strand
TCTTCAACGGAGGCGACGTTCCGGGATATGTCGCGTGGTTCATCTATGATATCGCAAGCGGCACATGGGAGGCGGACTGCTACACGATCCGCGTCGACTGGAGAATATGTTATGCAAACGCCTATCCCGACGGTAACGGTGGATTTGTCTTCGTCGAGCAGAGAGACGCAACGGTAACTGCGCTCAGCGAGCTTCTCGGCGTTGATTTCAGAGTTCAGAGCGGATATCTCTGGGACGGAATCGTCATCGTTCGCGTGGCGGATGCGCACAAAGAAGAGTTCGAGATGAAAGAAGTCTTCATGCCCGAGTACAGCACGACGGACGAGGGCGTTCGCCACTACAGAGCGAGCCACTATTCGACGGGCGCGTCGCTCCTTGACACGCGCGGAAATCTTCATATAATGTACACCACGGTGTATGGAAATTCGACAAAGGTCTATTATGCCGTTTACGACAACGAGCTTAACGAGCTCCGCAACTCCGAGGTGACGCTTGGCGCGAAGAACAGCAGCTATTGCCCCGCAATAGCCGAGGGTGCAAACGGCAAGGTCTGCGTGCTCGCGGTAAATAACTACACGGGTCTTAAAGAGGCCGCGCTTGAGATCTGGAGCGTCAGCGACGACTTCGCGACCCTCACCAAAATAACGGAAGCGCAGACAATCAAGACCGCAGGCACAGGAGGAACACTCAAGCCGAGCAATATAATAATCGGAAGCTTCCGTAACGGCTCGGATATCGACGGATATGTGCCCGTCGTGATGCACGCACCCGATGCGAACGGAAAAGAAGACTACCACTATTTCTCCGTGAAACTCCCGAACTAAAGATATGAACGAAAAAGCACCTCTTTTTGGGGTGCTTTTTATCTAAGTCTGCCGTGAAAAGCCGCTATGGCCGATTCAACAAAAAAACGGCTCGCGTTTTAGGTAACTTGACGAACAAAAACGACTACAGGCACATAAAAATCGCGAAATGCGGCGAAAAACAAAGCGAGATACACAAAAACGATTGCAACGCAAAACCAAACACACCCATGAAAATGGAAACCGAGGAGTCAATTTTAAAGACAATTTTTGAATAAACTATTGATTTTTCATCCCCGATGTGCTACAATACAGACAGTTACCATAGGTAATGAAATCTTATTTTACGGAGGAAACAGTTATGAAACGTTTACTCAGCATACTGCTCGCAGCACTGATGGTTCTCAGCCTCGGTCTTACGACAGTATACGCGGAAGAGACATCCATCGACGATGTCAAGCTTCCGTTTACCGACGTTAAGAACACTTGGTACACCTACGCCATCAAGTACGTGTACGCAAATGGTCTTATGGACGGTATGTCCGCCAAGAAATTTGCTCCTGAAGGTAGCCTTACAAGAGCACAGTTCGCAAAGGTTCTTTGGACTCTCGCGGGAGAGCCCGAGACAACTCCCAACCTTGACTTTGCAGATACCAAGAACAGCAAGTGGTACGCAGGCATGGTAACATGGGCAGTTGAGGCCGGCATCGTTAACGGCTACAAGGAGGGCGGCAAGAAGCTCTTCAAGCCCGATGCTGAAATCGTCCGCCAGGAAATGGCTAAGATGCTCGTTACATTCTTCGAGCACATGGATATCGAGATCGTCGGCACAGATGTGGTAGACAGCTTCAAGGACGCATCCAAGTTCCAGAAGTGGGCTGTTGAGTACATCGACGCTATCCGCAAGACCGGCGTCATGAAGGGCGACGAGAACGGTAAGTTCAACCCCAAGAACAGTGCAACTCGTGCAGAGTGCGCTACGATCATGATGAGACTCCACCCCGAGTTCACCACTATTGATCCCGAGGATGCACTCGAGAAACTCGTTAACGATTATCTCGCAGAAGCTCTCTGCGGCGTTCACAACGAGGTAACCGCACGCTTCAACTACAGCAGCTCCCTCACAAAGGAGAGCCTCGTAGGTGTCTTTGTAGACCACATGAAGCTCGACACCACAAAGTATACTCTTACTTGTGATGATGCAGGCTTCAATGAGCTCAAGGACCAATACAGCGGCGCAGGTCGCGGTTCCGGTGCAGCTGCAGACGTATTCTTCACCATCACCGATATTGAGAATGCGGTTTCTTACGAGTTCAAGGTTCACATCTCCGCAGTTAAGTTCTTCGCTACAGGTATTGAGGATGACGGTAACGTCAAATTCTTCCAGCAGAACGTTCCCGCCATCATTGACGGTGCGTGCCACGAGGAGTACAAGTCCCTCCAGGCTAAGAAGGACGCTGAGGGTTACATCGAGAACCTCAAGAAGGACACAACAATCGTAATCCCGAAGCTTTCCGATGTAAATGCAGAGACAGTTTGGAACGAAATCAACAACCGCCTCGGCATCGACAGCACAAGATTTGAGCTCATTCTCAAGAATGCTGACATTGAAGCTCTCGCAGCTCAGGTTCCCGCTTCCGGTTTCGCCACGATCAACCAGGAGATCGAGGTTATCGTAAGTAGCCTTTCCAAGGAAGACAAGCCCGCTGACGTAAAGGTTCCGCTTACCTTTGAGGTCGGCTACAATGACCCCCATCCGGGCGTTTGCGACATCGAGACAGACGCTAAGGAAGTTCTCCCCGGTGCCATCACTCTTGACGGCGTTCTCGGCGAGACTGAGTACACATACCTCGACACATTCCCGGAGGAAGTCGAGCTTCGCGACAAGACCGGCGGCGCAGCTACAGAGGCTGTTGCAACAATGCTCGAGACCTCTAAGGTCGGATTCGCTTGGGATCCCGTTAACGGACTCCACATCGCAGTTCAGTGGAAAGACGTAAACCGCAACCAGACTTGCGATATGAGCACAACCGGTGACAATATGCTCTTCAGCGGTACATCCCTCAATATCTTCGTAACAAAAGATAATGACATGAACGGCGAGAACATCCTTTACTACGGTATCGGTAAGAACACAACAGACGGCACATACGCCGGCGGTTCTTACACCGGCCAGGCAGGTCTCAATGACCTTCTCCTCGGTGCAAAGACACCCGTACCGAACGCTGACTATGTAATCTCCTACGGTGATGATAACATGGTTACCGTTGAGTGGACCATCCCCGCTGACGCTCTCACAGCTGACGGCCTCAAGGACGGCTCCAAGGTTTACCTCTCTCTCGTTCTCCTCGGCAAGAATGACTCCGGTTTCTACGGTATCTCCTTCGGTAACGGCGGTTGCTTCAAGGACGGTTCCGGCAAGAAGCAGATGGTCGTTAACATCAAGGGTAACGACGAGGCTTACCAGGCTGAATATGACAGAATGAACAAGGCTCTCGAGAAGTTCCTCAACTCCTCCACTTGCATTCACAACAGTCAGTTCAACTTCCTCTTCACATACGGCAGCTCACTCACTTCCGATGCACTCGTTCAGGTGGTTTCCGAGGCTATCACAGGCTACGCTACCGAGATCGAGAAGGAAACAAACAAGCTCGCTGTTTCCACAGAGTACTATGTAACTCTCGACGGCGACAACAACACATCCGGTTACCAGAGCCTCAAGGACGGCTTCATCTGTGACTGGTCCGCAGGTTGTTCCGGAAAGGTTAAGTTCGTTCTTCACACAACAAAGAGCGACGTTACCATTCCTTTCGAGATCAACGTTTGTGCTCAGAAGCACTTCTCCCTTATCGACTTCAACTGCGGCGCAGGTGAAGACTTCAACGACACCGCATGGGATGACGCCGGAACAAACAGAGATGAGGGTTACACCGACGCTCTCGGCGTAAACGGCAAGCCCACTTACCTCCCCGACTACTGCTCTGACAACTACAACTCTGTTGCAGTTGACAAGAAGATGCAGCCCGTCCTCGCTAAGGCATTTGACAAGCTTAAGGATGACAACGGAACAGTTGTTGTTCCCGTAACAGACCTCGCAAGCCACATTGCTAAGTCTCGTACATCCCTCGGCGTAATCTGGCACACCCTTAACGACCTCCTCGACTACGACTTCCCCGAGTACTACTTCGTACTCACCGCTGATGATGTAACAGCACTCATCAACAACGGCGGCGAGGGTAAGCTCCGCGTTAAGCTCGTTCCCTCCGCTTCTTGGGAGCCCCTCAAGAAGGCAAGCTGGGTAGAGTACAACTTCAAGTTCGTCCAGAAGGACGTTGAGAAGATCGCTGAGGACTGGACAGGCAACACTCAGTGCGATGTTCACAACCAGGTCGAGATGTTCGCTAACTTCGGTTCTTCTTGGAGAGACAAGGCAGCTATCGTAAACGCTATCGCTAAGGATATGGGTCTCAACACAACAACTCATACTCTCGAGGCTGTAAGCGTTTCCGAGAACTACTCCAATAACGGTTGCGGTAACCATTCCGGTGACGGCGACGACGGTACATTCAGACTCACAGATAATGCTACAGGCGCTTCTACTGAGTTCTCCGTACACTTCTCCATCATGAAGTACTACAACGAGAACGGCGGCGACAGCCTCCTTACCGCTGACGGTACTTCCAAAACTCGTCAGTTCCCCGTAACTGTAAGACACAACTGCCCCGATGATCAGTCTGAGAGAAAGTGCCATCCCAAGATGTTTGAGATGCTCCAGGGTCTCCTCACAAAGACTGACGCTAACGGCTACCTCACAGTAGACCTCGGCGGAACCCTCACAGTTGAGGCTCTCATCGCTAAGCTCGAGTCCATGCTCCCGTCTTACGAGTTCGACAACTATATGCTCGAGCTCAAGCTCGACAGCAACCTCAGAGAGGCTGCTAAGTATGGTAAGGGCGTAATCCATGTAGGTGTTCGCCACACGTCTAAGTATGAGTACACACTCTACATCGACCTCCCTGTAATCATCAAGTAATAAGAAATAAGCTTTCATTACTCTAAAGCAAGAGCCCGCCTCCTCGGAGACGGGCTCTTGTCGTTCGTCGGCATCTTTTTTCAGCTTTAAAAGCCGTTAGTTATTGACATCGGCTCGCCGCAGAGGTATAATAATAATCAGTAAATAAAAGTGAGGATATGTAATGAAGGTATCAAAGCTTCTCGGTCAGAGATTCAAAAATGCTCCGTCCGACTGCGTTATCGAGAGCCACGCTCTCATGATCCGCGGCGGATATATGAAATACGTCGCAAACGGCATCTACTCGCTGTTCATGCCCACAAAGCGTATAACGAAGAAAATCGAGGCCATCATCCGCGACGAGATGGATCGCGCAGACGGCCAGGAGGTCATGTTTCCCGTAACTATGCCCGCAACACTCTGGGAGGAGTCCGGACGATACGACTCCATCGGAAGCGAGCTCGCGCGCTGGAAGGACCGCTCCGGCAACAGAATGGTGCTCGGAATGACGCATGAGGAGGCGGCAGTTCAGCTCGCCCGCGACACCGCGTCGTCATATGCAGACTATCCTTTTATGATATATCAGATCCAGACGAAGTTCCGCGATGAGCCTCGCGCTCGCGGCGGACTTATCCGCGTTCGTGAGTTCACGATGAAAGACGCGTACTCTTTCCACACGAGCGAGGAGGATCTCGACAGATACTACGATATTCAGTTCAAGGCTTACGAGAACATCTTCCGCCGCGCGGGTGCGAAGAACGTCGTCGCCGTCAAGAGCGACTCCGGCATGATGGGCGGTAATGTGTCGCATGAGTTCATGCTCCTCACCGAGATCGGCGAGGACACGATCGCGATCTGCCCCGACTGCGGCTATAGCGCAAACATGGAGGCGGCAGAGGTGTCGATCACAAACGAGCCCGGTGAGCTTTCCGAGCTCTCCCGCGTTCACACCCCCGATGTCAAGACGATCGAAGCACTCACCGAAAATCTCGGCGTGACTCCCGCTTCGCTTTGCAAGGCAGTTGTCTATCAGCGCAACTCCGACGACAGCTACGTCATCGTCTTCATCCGCGGCGACCTTGAGGTCAACGAGACGAAGCTCCGCAACTACCTGAAGTACGAGATCCACCCCGGCACCGTTACAGAAGACTCCGGAATTGTCGCCGGCTTCATCGGCCCCGTCGGCGCACCGAAGAACGTGAAGCTTGTCTTCGACGCGTCCCTGCGCGGTATCGAGTCCCTCGTCTGCGGCGCAAACGAGCCCGACTACCACTTCACGGGCATGAATATCGCACGTGATGTCGGAGAAGTCGAGTATGCCGATGTTGCGAAGATCTTCGAGGGCGCAGTCTGCCCCGTATGCGGTAAGCCGCATATCACGATAAACCGCGGTATCGAGGTCGGAAATATATTCAAGCTCGGTACGAAGTACACAAAGAGCATGGGCATGACATACCTCGACTCGAACGGAGAGGCGCAGAACCCCATTATGGGCTGCTACGGTATCGGAGTCGGCAGACTTGCCGCTTCCATCTGCCAGGAGAGCCACGATGACTACGGTCCGATCTGGCCGATGTCGATCGCGCCGTGGCAGGTCGAGATATGCAACCTCCGCTCCGATGACGAGACTGTCAACAGCACCGCCGCCGCTCTCTATGAGAGCTTGCAGGACGCGGGCGTTGAGGTTCTCTACGACGACAGAAACATCCGCCCCGGCGCGATGTTCGCAGACGCCGACCTGTTTGGCATTCCCGTCCGTGCGGTCGTATCGCCTAAGACCTGCGAGAGAGGCGTCGTTGAGCTTTCGTTCCGCGACAAGTCGTGGAAGGGCGAGGTCGCCATCGAAGACGCGACACGCGAGATCCGCCGCATCGTCGACGAACAGCTTGCACTTTATAAGTAAAAATTAAAGCGTGGATGCCGTAACATCCACGCTTTTCTCATGCGAGAGAGCCCTCGAAAGGCGACAGCTCGATCCTCACGAAATATCCGCGGTCGTGCTCGCAAACGGGGCATTTCGGCGGCACTGCGGTGCCTGTGTAGATGTGCCCGCAGTTTAAGCAGATCCACGACGCTTTCACATCGGAGACGTACAGCCGACCGCTCTCCAAAAACTCGGCGAATCGCCCGAAGCGGTCTCCGTGCGTCTTTTCGATCTGCGAGATGAGACGGAAGCTTGCGGCAACTGCCGAAAATCCCTCTTTCGCCGCCACCTCGGCAAAGGCCGGGTACGCGTCGTTGTACTCCTCGTACTCGTTGTGCTGTGCCATCCTCAAAAGGGAAGCCGTCGTCGGTGCGATGTCGACGGGATAGCCTCCGTCGATCATGATACTTTCACCCGCAAGAGGTGCGAGGTGGCGGTAGAAAATCTCCGCGTGCTCCTTTTCCTGCCCGGCTGTGTAGTTGAATATCGCCTCGATGGCATAGTGCCCCTCGGCTTTCGCCTGTGCGGCGGCGATTGTGTATCGATTTCGCGCCTGGCTCTCTCCCGCAAACGCGCGCATCAAGTTCTGCGCGCTCTCACTGTTTTTAAAGTCCATTTACAAATCCTCCGTTTTGTTGATCCCATGCCTTGATTATTGCCACGCGGCGGGCGCGTCAGTCGCCTTTGACTTAAAAAATTTTCGACATCGCGCTTCAAATATAGACAAACGCCTCGCTTTGTGGTAAAATATAATGTATACGGGGGACAGGATCCCGAAGAAAGGTCTGATCAAAATGAGCACAAGTACAACTTTTATTCCCGAAGGCTACAAGCCCCGCCTCAGCATTTACGACACGCAGTGCGCCATCGATTTCATCAAGCGTACGTTCAGCAGAAGTCTCAGAGGAGCACTCGCTCTGAAGCGCGTCTCGGCCCCCCTGTTCGTTCTTGAGGCATCGGGGCTTAACGATAACCTCAGCGGCGTTGAACGCCCCGTAGAGTTCGATATTCCCGCTGTCGGCGAAAATGCGCAGATCGTGCACTCGCTTGCAAAGTGGAAGCGTCTCGCTCTCGCGCGCTACGGATTCCCCGTAGGCGTAGGCCTTTACACAGATATGAACGCCGTCCGCCGCGACGAGCGTCTTGACAATATTCATTCGATTTACGTTGACCAGTGGGACTGGGAGAAGGTCATCTCGCGCGAGCAGCGTTGCCGCGCATATCTCGAAGAGACCGTTCAGCGCATCGTCGACGCGCTTTGCGACACAAACGAGGCGGTCATCGACGAGTTCCCGACGCTTAACTGCAGAATACAGCGCGAGGTCGCGTTTGTAACCTCGCAGGAGCTTGAGGATATGTACCCCGACCTCGACGCGCACGGTCGCGAGGACGCTTTTGTCCGCGAGCACAAGACCGCGTTTATCATGCAGATCGGCGGAAAGCTTAAATCCGGCAAGCCGCATGACCTCCGCGCGCCCGACTACGACGACTGGGAGCTCAACGGCGATATCATGATCTGGAACGAGCTTCTCGGACGTTCGTTCGAGATATCGTCGATGGGAATCCGCGTCGACGAGGAGTCCCTTGCACGTCAGCTCGAGCTTGCTGGATGCACCGAGAGACGCGAGATGGAGTTCCATCGTATGCTTCTTGAGGGCAAGCTCCCGCTTACCATGGGCGGCGGTATCGGCCAGTCGAGAATTTGTATGCTGATGATGCAGACGGCACATATCGGTGAGGTTCAGGCGTCCGTATGGGACGAAGGCACGCGCCGCGCCTGCGCCGAGGCCGGAATCACGCTTCTTTAAGCGTGCGATGCTAAAACGAAATAAAACGAATTCCCACGGTTCGGAAAGTGAACCGTGGGATTTTTTAAAGCTGTGCCGACGCGGCAGAGCCGTTTTTCGCAAGATCAGCGAGCGTTATTCCGTCGAAATAATCGTTGACTAAGGTATAAAGCTGTTGCCACATGGGGCGCGTCATACAGCTGTCTGAGCGTTCGCAGGGCTCGGCCGAGCATTCGAGGCAAGCGACCGGCGCGAGATCACCCTCGGCGAGGCGGAGTATGTCTCCGACGCGGTATTCGTCAAGCGGGCGCGAGAGGCGATATCCGCCGCCCTTACCGTGCACGCCGTCGACAAATCCGTTTTTCGACAGCTGAGGCATGATCTTTTCGATGTACTTGAGGGACAGCCCCTGACGGGTCGCGACCTCTTTCATCGGAACATAGGAGTCGCCCTGATACTGCGCCAGATCGAGCATGATCCTCAGCGCGTATCGACCCTTTGTTGAAACAAGCATCGCCGCGCCTCCTTATTCACCGCAGTGAGGGCAGGAGTGCTCGTCGTCAAATAGAGTGCGGTCATATTCGATGCCGTTTTTCTCGTAGTAGTCGCGAATTGCGGACTTGATGGCTTCCTCTGCGAGGACGGAGCAGTGCATCTTGTGCGCGGGGAGTCCGTCGAGTGCTTCGGCAACTGCCTTATTTGTGAGAGTAAGAGCTTCGCCGAGGGGGCGACCCTTGATAAGCTCTGTCGCCATCGAGCTCGATGCGATGGCCGAACCGCAGCCGAAAGTCTCAAACTTCACGTCTGTGATGATGTCGTTTTCGATTTTGAGGTATATCTTCATTATGTCGCCGCATTTCGCGTTGCCGACTTCGCCCACGCCGTCTGCGTCTTCGATCACGCCGACATTGCGCGGATTTCTGAAATGATCCATTACTTTTTCGCTGTAAAGTGCCATGTCTACTCCTTATTTTATTATAAATTCGCGACGGTTTTCCGTAAGGTCGCGCCAGATCGGCGAGAAGCTTCGCAGATAAGCGACGACTTCTTTGACCGTGCGTATCGTATTTTCGATTTCTTCGGGCGTGTTCTCGCCGTCAAGCGTGAGGCGCAGTGAGCCGTGAGCAATGTCGTGAACTCTGCCTATTGCGAGGAGAACGTGGCTCGGATCGAGCGAACCCGAAGTGCAGGCCGAACCCGATGACGCGCACACGCCGCGGTCATCGAGGAGCAGAAGAAGCGACTCTCCCTCAATGCCCTCGAAGCAGAAGCTTACGTTTCCGGGAAGGCGTCGTTCGGCGTCTCCGTTCAGTACGGAGTGCGGTATTTCACCGAGTCCCTCGATGAGCCTGTCGCGCAGTTTTGCGATCTTCGCGCTGTTTTCGTCGATCTTGTCGCACGCCTCATCGAGTGCCGCCGCCATGCCCATGATGGCGGGGATATTCTCAGTGCCCGCGCGGCGACCTTTTTCCTGTGCGCCGCCCTCGATGAGCACCGACGGGCGTATGCCGCGTCTTATGTAGAGCGCGCCCACGCCTTTCGGACCGTGAAATTTGTGCGCCGACAGTGACAGCATATCCACGTTTAAGTCTTTCACGTTGATGTGCACGTGACCTGCCGCCTGAACCGCGTCGGTGTGGAAAAGCACGCCGCGCTCGCGGCAGATCTTACCGATCTCGCCTATCGGCTGTATCGTGCCGATCTCGTTGTTTGCATACATCACCGTGACAAGGCAGGTGTCGTCGCGGATGTTGTCGCGCACGTCGGCGACGTCAACTATGCCACACTCGGGGACGGGAAGAAGTGTGACCTCAAAGCCCTCCGACTCGAGTTTTTTGAGCGTGTGAAGAACGGCGTGATGCTCGATGGCTGTCGAAATGATGTGCTTTTTACCGCGTTTGCGGCCGAGTTCGGCGGCGGTGAGGAGAGCTTGATTGTCAGCCTCGCTTCCGCCGGAGGTGAAAATTATTTCGCCGGGAGTGCATCCGAGACGGGCGGCCACGCGTTCTCTCGCGTCGGCGAGAGCTTCTGCGGCGCGCTGACCTGCGGAGTGCAGACTCGACGGATTTCCGTATATTTCATCGTAATACGGGAGCATGGCGTCGATCGCCGTGCGACTCATTTTCGTTGTCGCCGCATTGTCAAGGTATATTTGCATATGATTCTCCGTTATTTACTGTTTTCTGCGTAAAGTGCGGTCGAGAGGTATCTGTCGCCGCCGTCGGGGAAGAGTATGACGATAGTTTTGCCCTCGTTTTCAGCACGACGTGCGAGGCTTATCGCCGCCGCGAGCGCGCCTCCCGAGGAAATGCCGACGAGGAAGCCCTCACGACGTCCTACGGCACGTGCCGCCTCAAATGCGTCGTCATCCGAGACTTTGATTATCTCGTCGTACACGCTTGTGTTCAGCACCTCGGGGACAAAGCCCGCGCCGATGCCCTGTATCTTGTGAGCACCCGCACGACCCTCGCTCAAAACGGGTGATGTTGCGGGCTCGACCGCGACGACGCGGACGCTCGTTTTTTTCTCTTTCAAATATTCTCCGACACCTGTAACGGTGCCGCCTGTGCCGACGCCCGAGACGAAGATGTCGACTTCTCCGTCTGTGTCGGCGAAAATTTCGGGGCCTGTGGCAAGACGGTGCGCCTTGGGGTTCGAGGGATTTACAAACTGTCCCGCGATGATGCTGTCACTGATCTCTGCGGCGAGCTCCTCTGCGCGTGCTATCGCGCCCGCCATGCCCTTTGAGCCCTCGCTGAGCACTACTTCGGCACCGTATGCGGCCATAAGGCGGCGACGCTCGACCGACATTGTCTCCGGCATTACGATGATGGCTCTGTAGCCGCGTGCGGCGGCGACTGCGGCGATTCCGATACCGGTGTTACCCGAAGTCGGCTCGATTATTACCGAATCCGCAGAAAGCTTTCCGTCGGCCTCATAGTCGTTGAGCATCTGAAGCGCGACGCGATCCTTTACAGATCCTGCGGGATTGAAATACTCGAGCTTTGCGAGAAGTCTCGCTTTGAGTCCGAGCTCTTTTTCCGTGCGGGTAAGTTCGATGAGCGGTGTGTTTCCGATAAGCTGATCTATGGATTTATAAATATTTGACATGATGAACTCCTTATTACTTTACATTGTCGAAAGCACCGCGCAGGTCGTCGAGAATATCGTCGATGTGCTCCGTGCCGATCGAGAGACGGACGGTGTTCGGATTGATATTAAGCTCGCTGAGCTCTTCCGAGGTCATCTGGCTGTGAGTCGTTGTCGCAGGGTGGATGACGAGGCTCTTTACGTCGGCGACATTTGCGAGAAGCGAGAAGATCTTGAGGCTGTCGATAAAAGCGTGAGCTTCCTTAACGCCGCCCTTAATATCAAAGGTGAAGATCGAGCCGCCGCCGTTCGGGAAATACTTCTCGTAAAGCGCGTGGTCGGGATGGGAGGGGAGCGAGGGGTGATTTACGCGCTCGACTTTTTCGTTCGATGCGAGAAAATCGATGACACGCTTAGTATTTTCCGTATGACGCTCGACTCTGAGCGAAAGTGTCTCGATGCCCTGAATGAGCAAAAACGCCGCAAAAGGTGAGATCGTCGCGCCCATGTCGCGGAGAAGCACCGCACGGATGTACGTTACAAACGCCGCGCGACCTGCCGCATCGGTAAACGATACACCGTGATAGCTCGGGTTCGGAGCGGCAACAGCGGGATATTTTCCGCTTGCCGACCAGTCGAAGTTGCCGCTGTCGACGATGATGCCGCCGAGGGTCGTGCCGTGACCGCCGAGAAACTTTGTCGCGGAGTGAACGACGATGTCTGCACCGTACTCGATCGGGCGAATGAGGTAGGGCGTGCCGAACGTGTTATCTACGACAAGCGGGATGCCGTGACGGTGAGCAAGCTTTGCAAGCTCGGCGATATCGGGGATGTCGCTGTTCGGATTGCCGAGGGTTTCGATATAGATCGCGCGTGTGTTGTCGCTGACCGCGCTCTCGACCTCATCGAGATCGTGAATATTTACGAAGCTTGCGGTGATGCCGAGAGTGGGAAGCGTGTGCGCGAGGAGATTGTAGCTGCCGCCGTAGATCGTCTTCTGTGCGACGAAGTGACCTCCGTTTTGACCGAGAGCCTGAAGCGTGTATGTGATCGCCGCTGCACCCGAGGCGAGAGCAAGAGCGGCAACACCGCCTTCAAGAGCGGCGACGCGACGCTCGAGCACGTCCTGCGTGGAGTTTGTGAGTCTGCCGTAAATATTGCCTGCGTCCTCAAGTCCGAAGCGAGCTGCCGCGTGAGCGGAGTTGTGAAATACGTACGAGGTAGTGGCGTAGATCGGCACGGCGCGTGCATCGGTTGCGATATCGGGTGTTTCCTGTCCTACATGGAGCTGAAGTGTCTCAAATTTCATATTTAATATTTCCTTTCGTTTGTTGAATGTGAGTCGGCGTGTTAATACTTAAACTTCACATTCGTCCGAAGCGGAAATTTGCTCTGACGAGCTGTTCAAAATAGTTTTTCATAGAGCTTTTGCCTTTTTTCGGGGTTTGCCGAGATGATGTATTACCCACCTCCTCGGTAGGTATGAGTATACCACATTCAACCTACCTTGTCAAGGGGTAAATGAAAAAATCGGGAAATTTTTCACACAAAAGAAAAAAGCGGCAGATGATCAAAGCGACATTTCAAATGCTTTGAGCCCGAAATGTCGCATCGACCGTCCGTCGCAGCTGTGTATTATTTTAACTTCCGCGCGATCTCAAGTGAGTCGCCGCGGTCGCAAAGCTCGTAAAACACGGGATATTCATGACCGCCTGTGTTTTGCATATGGAATGTCAGATACGTGTGCGCGTCGTCCGAGAAGATCATCGCGTGACCGCCGTCTTCGACCGAAAGGGGAGGGAGGTGCTCGAAATTTTCGCCGAGCGTGCCGTGCTCGAAGCGTGTCGTGCAGACGGCATATTTGCCGCCGATGAAAGTCGACCAGAGCATGAGAAGCTCGCCCGTGCGAGTGCGGTGGATGAAAGGTCCGTCGGTTACGTAGTGCTCGCCGTCCGGTAGCTTGTCCGCCCACTCGGGCTCGGACGCCGCAAACAGAGTGCAAACTTCGCCGACGGGAGCTGTCAGGTCGTCCGACAGGCGAACATAGCATATGGTGCCGTCGATGATCTGCGTGTGTTCGTGGCAGAAGACGAGATAAGGCGTGCCGCTTTCGTCGACAAACAGCGTGCCGTCGAGGCATTCCCACTCATCCGGGGTCAGACAGACGCGACCGTGCGGCTCAAACGGGCCGAGAGGCGAAGCGGAGCGAAGAATATGCGTGCCGCGCAAGCCGTTTTCTCTCGTGAAAGTGGCAAGCATATAGTATGCGTCGCGATAGTGGTGGACTTCGGGGGCCCAGTTCGCGCCGCGATTCAGTGAATACTTTTTCGAGTCAAAACAGGAGACGCCGTCGCTCCAGTTTTCGAGATCTTCCGATATGTAAACGTCGAAACCGCCGCTTGCAAGTCCGAAATGAGCGGCGCGTGTGCCGTACATATAATATTTTCCGTCCTTAAAAAGGACGAATGGGTCGCGGATGTTTATATCGCGGTTTTTCATATATTTCTCCGTGAGTTTGTTCTTATCAAGACTATTATAAAGTTTTTTGCATCATTTGTCAATACCGCGCGGTATTGTGAATCGGAAAAACGCAAGGCGTGATGAGATAAAGCCTTGCGTTTTTTGAGATATTATTTTTTCGGTATCTTAAATATGTGGCGCAAAAGCGGTGATACGGCGCGCGGACTTTTCATAAGGACAACTTTCATTGCGTGAACCTTTTTTCAGTCGAGATCGGAGCTCTTATCGCTCCTCTGTCAGCAGTATATGCCGCACTTGTTTTTTTGACACGGTGATGACCGCGTGCCCCTCGACCGTAATATGCGCAAAATCGTCGACGACCTCGTTGCTGACAGCATACGGCATATTTCGCCTAAGAACGGCGCGTTCGAGAGGGTATTTGCATCCCGTCTCGGTGACCGTGCAGTCGGAAAGCGCGAGAATGCCGAAGTACCCGCCGCGCTTCGGTATTTGAACAGATCCGTCGCAGAGCACGAATATTTCGTTCGTTCCGTCGACGAGGCGAATGTCGATTCCCCTTTCGGCGTATGCTTCAAGCATGAGAATGTTCGACAGCCAGTGGTCGGCGCGACCTCCCGCACCGCCGATGATGGTGATCTCCCGGCCGCCGCGCTCGAGCGCGATGTCGACGGCGAGCATCGTGTCTGTCACGTCCTTTTCGGCCTTGACGCGGTAGAGCTCAACTCCCTGAGGAACCGATGAGATCGAGTCCATGTCTCCGACGAGGAGCGAGGGGCTGATGCCGAGCCGCTTTGCGGTGTCAAATCCGCTGTCGGCGGCGATAACAAAGCTGCCGTCGGCAATGTCCGCAGGTATTCCGTCAAGACGGCACTCGCCGCCCGTGATGATTACAAATTTTCCGCTCATGTGTGTCACCCGTTATTTTCGTCTGTTGCCGTTATTTTCTTCGGCATTTGCCGTTTTGTGACTCGAGCTCGCGAAGTCGCTTCCATTCCGGCTTTGCGCGGAGCTCCTCGTATATGCGGCAGAAGCTTTCGTGTCGTTGTTTGCTGATTTTTCCGTCGGCGACAGCCTCAAGCACGGCGCAGCCCTCCTCTTTGGTGTGAGTGCACTTCGTGTATCGGCAGTTTCCGAGAAGCGGCGCGATCTCGCGGAAGTTTTCGGCGAGATCTTCTGCGGGGAAGAAGTTGTATCCCGTGAAGTCGAGCATCGAAAAGCCGGGCGTGTCGGCGAGGTAGAAGCACTCGTCGCAGTTTTCGGACGGGCTTTTCAGATAAAATAGCTCAACGGCTCGTGTTGTGTGACGGCCGCGCATTGTTTTGTTTGAAAGCTTGCCCGTGGCAAGTGAGAGCTTCGGGAAGATCGCGCTCATGAGTGTCGATTTTCCGGCACCGGAAACACCGACAAAGGCGGCTCGCATGGGCATATCTCGGCGCGCACCGGCTTCGGCAGATGCGGAAATGTAGTCGGCAAGCTCACGGATGCCCTCGCCCGTTACTGCGCTGACAGCAAAGGCGGCAAATCCCGCATCACTGTATATTTTGCGTATGTTTTCGGCACTTTCAGGATCCATGTCGGCCTTTCCCGCGACTGCCACGATCTCAACACCGCTGTGTTCGGCAATTGCCGTTATCTTGTCTGCCGTCAGCAGATCGGGCTTCGGACGGCATGACGGGATGAGCAAAAACAGATGCGTGAGATTTGCCATGGGCGGTCGTATCAGCTCGGAATGGCGCGGGAGTATTTCGTCAAGAACATACTCCCCCGAAAGTGCGTCGTCTCCCTCAACGACTCTCACGTCGTCTCCCGGGAGCGGGGACATTCCATCGTGGCGAAAGCGTCCTCGCGCGCGACACTCGATGTATTTCGCATCTCCGTCAGAGCACGTAAGGCGGACTGTGTAAAGTCCGCCGACGCATTTTGTCACTATTCCGTGTTGTGTGTTTAACTTATTCATAGATCGGTCTTTCACAGAGTGGGATCGTCTTCATCGGATGATTCGCTCGGAGAGTCGGGATCATCTTCGCTAGGGTCGTTCGGCGACTCGTCACTTGACGACTCATTGGGGTCTTCGATGTCGTCGACAGACTCATCCGGATCGAGCACGTCGTCGCTTGACGATTCCGTCGGCTCGTCTGTCTCGCTTGAGGACTCCGAGGGATCGGATGTCGTGTCGGCTGTCGTCGTGTCGACAGCTTCACCGTACTTCGGTCCGCCGCTGATTTCAAAATCCACCGTCGTGTAATAGTAGATCGGCGTTTCTTCCTCGATACTCTGAGATATCACGGTTCCGGACGCCTTGTCGGATTTCACATACGTGATCTTTCCAACGCGGAGCTTGTTCTTTGCGACGCAGAGGAAAGCTTCTGCCTCGTTCATGCCCTCGAAATCGGGCATTTCGAGATCTTCGCTCGCCGCGCCGCTACTTACGTAAAGAGTTATCGTATCACCTGCCGTGACGGTATTTCCGCGCGACGGCTCGGACGAGATGACCGAACCTGCCGAATATACCATGCTCGGCTTTTTCTCGACGGTGCACTTCAGCTGGAGTCGGCGAAGTTCGGTTAGGACGAGCCTGTAGTCCTGTGAGGTGTAGTCGTCGAGTTTGAAGCTTTCTTCGCCGTTGCTGATGACAAGCGTTATCTCGCAGTACTGCTTTCCGGCGAGAACCCTTTTTGATTCTCCGGGTGCGGGGGACTGTCCTATGATGCGGCCCTTTTCCGTGTTCTCGTCAAACCTGTATTCGACTCCCGCAAGGCGGAAGTACATGGAGCTCTTGAACCACCTCTCAAGCTCATCCGTGTATGTCGCGCCCACAAAATTTTCAACATCGATGGATTCGTAATCGTCTATCGTGCTTGAGGTGAACGAGTGGGTGAACACATATACGGCACAGATGCCGAAAGCAATAAAGAATGCCGTGAACACGCCGATCACGATGGGAAGCATGGACTTACTTACCCTTCCGAGCGGCAGCCTTTTTTGAAAAAAACCTTTGAGTTTCTCCGAAGCCTTGGGCTTGAAAACTATAGAGGGATTTTCGCGCAGCTTTTCGAGACACTCGAGCATCTGTTGAGCGTTCTGATATCTGTCGGACGGCTCTTTTTCCATGGCGCGATTGATTATCTGCTCGAGTCCCTGCGGGATCTTCGGATTTATGCTTCGCGGCGGAACAGCTTTGTCGTTCAGCTGTTTGAGCGCAACGGTCACGGGAGAGTCTGCGTCAAAGGGGAGTCGCCCCGTGGCCATTTCGTACATGACCGCACCGAGCGAGTAAAGATCGCTTCGAGCGTCGATGGCCTCGCCGCTCGCCTGCTCGGGGCTGATGTAGTACACCGTGCCTATAGCCTTGTCCGACATCGTTACGGTCTCCGCGTTCGGAAGCTTCGCGATGCCGAAGTCCATCACTTTGATCACGCCGTCGCGCAGAAGCATGATGTTCTGCGGCTTGATATCGCGGTGTACGATGCCTTTTTTGTGTGCGTGATCGAGTGCGCGGAGAATCTGCATCGAATAGCCGAGGACTTCCTTAAAGCTGAGCACCTCGCGGCGCGTCATGTAGTTTTTCAGGGTAATGCCCTCGATATACTCCATGACGATATATTTAACATTGTCTCTGACTGAGACATCGTAGATGTTGACGATGTTCGGGTGCGAGAGCATTGCGACAGCTTTCGATTCATTTATAAAACGCTTGACGGAAGCGTCGTCGGTCGAGATATCGTCACGCAGTATCTTGACGGCGACGATGCGGCGCATGAGCATATCGACTGCTTTGTACACGACCGCCATGCCACCGACACCGATCAGAGCGTCGATACGGTATCTGTTGTCAAATACCTGACCTATATATCTTTCGTAAATATCCATAGCCGATCATACCTTTACTTTATTTCAGTGATTTATCGGTAGGCGAGCAGGACAACGGTGATGTTGTCGTTGCCGCCGCGCTCGTTCGCGAGGGAAACAATGCGCTCGGCGGCGCGTTTCAGCGATTCTCCGGAGCACTCGGTCGTTTTGAGGACCGATGTGATCTCGCGAAGCTCGACCATATTGGTAAGGCCGTCGGAGCAAAGGAGCACGAAGGCGGGGTGCTCTGATGAAAATCTCGAGATCGTGTAAAGATCGGCCTCGACGGAGCTCTCCGTACCTACCGCGCGGGTAATGATGTTACGGTGACTTGATTTTTTTGCTTTTTTGGGGGTCATTTTTCCTATATCCACAAGGTACTGAACATAGGAGTGGTCGCGGGTCACCTGCTCGAGAGAGGTGCCGTTTCCGTGATACATACGGCTGTCGCCGACATTTACGCAGTAGATGCACTTCGGAGTGACGAGGGCGGCGACGAGCGTCGTGCCCATTCCGGTAAGATCAGCAGAAGAGCAGGCGGCGTTGTACACGGCCTCGTTTGCACGCTCGATCGCGTCGCGAAGAGCCTGAGTTATGAGCTCGTCGGCATTCGGCGAGTCGTGCTCCTCGGTAAAGAGAGAAGCGGAGGAGTCGAGGCTTTCGGTGAAAGCGGAGATGGCAAGAGAGCTTGCGACGCCGCCTCCCGAAGCACCGCCCATTCCGTCACAGACGACGGCGAGGACGATATCCTCGGAGTACTTCTTTATTTTGAAATTGTCTTGGTTAACGACACGTTTTTTACCGATGTCTGTCGTTCCGTAGAAAAACATAGCTTTACCTCACCGCAGTCCGAAAAAAGGACTGCCGATCAAAGTTATAACGAAAAATCGAATACTTCTTCAAGTACAATTATACATGAAGTCGAAGCGGATGTAAAGGAGCTTTGCGCAATTTTTCGGATAAAACGGAAAATTTTACGCTTATGCGGTCAGCTGTCCGCCGTTTCCGCCTTTCTGTTGCGGTTCAGCCTGAGCTGTCCGCAGGAGGCGTCGATGTCGCTTCCGAGGCGGCGACGCACGGTGGCGTTTTGACCGAGAGAATTGAGCCTGTCGGCGAATTTTGCGGCACTCTTTCGATCGACCGTCGAAAATCCCGTTTCGTCGACCTCGTTCAGCATGATGAGGTTGACGTGACATGGCACGCCCATGCCGTTTTTGAGAAGATGAGCAAGGCCGCGCGCGTCGTCGGGAGAGTCGTTCTTTCCCGAAATCAGCGTATACTCAAAAGAAACGCGGCGTCCTGTTTTGTCGAAATAATATCTGCAAGCGCGGAGAAGCTCAGAGAGGGGATATTTGTTCGCGATAGGCATGATCTCGCGCCGCTTTGCGTCGTCGTACGCGTGGAGCGATACCGAAAGGGTGACGGGGATCTTTTCATCCGCAAGCTTCATGATCCCGGGTACGATGCCGCAGGTCGAAAGCGAGATGTGGCGCATACCGATGCCGAGACCGTCGGGATCTCCGACGAGATGGAGAAAACGTATGACATTGTCATAATTGTCAAGCGGCTCGCCGATACCCATCATGACTATTCCGTCGACGCGCTCACCGGAGTCTCTTGCGGCAAGCGCGACCTGACCGAGAATTTCGGAGGCTGTCAGATTACGGACGCGTCCGAGGAGCGTCGATGCGCAAAATTTGCATCCCATGCGGCAACCGGCCTGCGACGACACGCACAGAGTGTTTCCGTGCTCGTATTTCATAAGCACGCTTTCGACGCACTCGCCGTCGTTTAACGAAAAGAGATATTTGATCGTGCCGTCGACGCGTGAAACGAGCCTCTTTTCGATCTGCGGCAGGCGGTAGTCGGCCGATTTTGCGAGCTTTTCGCGAAAGCTCTTCGGCAGATTTGACATTTCGTCGATCGTCGCCGCGCTGTGCATCCATTTGAAAAGCTGGCGCGCCCTGTAGGCACTTTCGCCCATCTCCTCCGTGACAAAGTCGCGAAGCTCGGACTGTGTCGTGGACATTATATCTTTCTTTTGCTCCATAAATTGCTCCGTTGTGCGTGAGTTTAAGATTTTCGTATCATTTTTGCGACGAAGAATCCGTCGGTGCCGGTGACTTGCGGCATAAAAGTGAGCATACCGCTTTCCGACGGGAAGACACCGTCGAAGGGTACGAGTGAAAAGTCGGGATTCTCGTTTAAAAATCGCGTCACGGTGTCTTCGTTTTCGGCGCGGTTCAGCGTGCAGGTCGAGTAAACGAGCACACCGCCACGGCGAACGTATTCGGCAGCACCGCAGAGCACGTCGTGCTGTATCTCGGGAAGACGGTTTATGCCGTCGATGCTCTTATATCGAAGCTCGGGCTTTTTCGCGAGAACGCCGATGCCGGAGCACGGCGCGTCGCAGAGCACGCGGTCGCACTTTCCGACAAGCTCGGCGAGCGGACGACGCGCGTCTCGCTCTGCAACGGAAATCGATGTTATGCTGAGCCTCTCGGCAGTTTTTCGTATCAGCGAGAGCTTGTTTTCGTGAAGATCAAATGAGTAAAGATGACCGCGGTCTTCCATGTCGAGCGCGACAGAAAAGCTTTTGCCGCCGGGAGCCGCGCAAACATCGGCCACAGTCTCACCCGGGCGTGCGCCGAGTACCGACGCGGCGATCCTCGAGGCGGGGTCTTGCACGAAGTAAAAACCGTTTTCAATTCCTTGTCGAGCGTCCTGTGTGAGTGACGAGATCGTAAGCATATCGTCGCAGAGAGCAGAGCGGGAACTGCCGATGAGGCTTTTCTCGGCTTCGCTCGGCGAGATCTTCAAAGTATTGACGCGAAGCGTGATATCCGACGGCTTGCCGAAAGCCTCCAAAATAAGCCGAGCTGTGTCTGCGCCGTAGGATGATATCAGCATCGCGCAGATATCGGCGTTTGTCGAATATTTAACGGACATCTCCTCGGGAGAGTCGCCGCTCGGGAGAGTGTGCGCTTTTCCTGCGCGAAGAAAGCTTCGGAGCACGCCGTTCACAAATCCGCGAGAGCGGCGCGGCGCGGTGTCGACGCTCGCCGAAACCGCGGCAAAATCGGGGATGCGGTCGGTATAGATGAGCTGATATACGCCGAGCCGAAGCGAGATGAGCGTTTCTTTATCTATCTCTTCGATCGGCTTTGCCGAGTACTTCGAGATTATAAAATCGAGAGTGAGTCGCTTTTCGGTGACTCCGTAGACAAGTCGCGTGTAAAGCGCGCGATCGGCTTCGGAGAGGTTGACGCATGATGCGAGAAAAGAGTCCGTCTCGAGATTCGAGTAGCGTCCCTGCGACTCGATCTTGTAAAGCGACTGTGCGGCGGCGCACCGTGCGTCCGTGATCTTATCTGTCATTGTCAGTCTCTCCTGTTTCTGCCGGAGACGATGAAGAAAAGTCGAAGAAGGTTCGCAAGCGACACGAACAGAGCCGCAACATATGTCAGAGCGGCGGCGCGGAGAACCTTTTTCGCACTGCGAAGTCCGTCGTCCGAAAGACAGTTCGACGACTCGAGCACGGCTACGGCGCGTGAGCTTGCGTTGAATTCAACGGGGAGCGTGACAAGCTGAAATACGGTTACTGCCGAAAAGAGGATGAGTCCGAAGTACGAAAGGCTGTAAAATCCGAGCAGAAGTCCGAGGACGACGAGGGGGAGCGCAAGCGTGGAGCCGAGCTGTGAAACGGGGATTATCGCCTGACGGATCTTGATGGGGGTGTAGTTTTCCGCGTGCTGGACGGCATGACCCGCTTCATGTGCGGCAACGCCGACAGCGGCGGCACTTTGCGAAGCATAAGTCGATGTCGACAGGCGAATGACGTTTGCCTTCGGGTCGTAATGGTCTGTCAGCTCACCCGCGACTTCTTCGACGCGGATGTGATAAAGGCCGTGGCTGTCGAGGATCATTCTTGCGGCATCTCTGCCCGTCATTCCGCGTTCGGACGGAACGCGTGCGTATTTTTTGAACGTGGACTGAACATTGTACTGTGCCCACATCGCGAAAAGCATCGCGGGAAGCACCAAAATGACGTAGTACATATCGAAATTGTAGTAAAACATATCTTACCTCCGTTCTTTCGGCGTTTGTCGAATTTCAGCTCTATGCGAGAATGTCGTCTATGGCTATCTTGCGTCCGCGCACGTAGTCGGCAGCGGACATACGTCCCTTGCCCTCGGGGATGACACCTGTGATCTTGACACATCCGTCGGCACAGGCGACCGTTATGCCGCCGTCGAGGGAAACGACGCGGCCGGGAGTGTCACCGTTTTTGCTGTCGCAAAGCTCTGCCGAAGTGATCTTCAAAAGCTTTCCGTCGGGAGTGTGCGTAAGTGCGCACGGGACGGGAGCGAGTGAGCGGATGTGATCGTATACGCGGCGAGCGGGAGCGTTAAAGTCGACAGGGCAGTCCGCCTGCGTGATCTTTGCGGCATATGTCATGCCGTCTTCGCTTTGGGGCGTGCGGGTGATCGTTCCGTCAAGAAGACGATCGACCGTGAGGCACATAGCCTCACCTGCGGCTGCTGCGAGCTTGTCGTGAAGCGTGCCCGCGTTGTCACATTCTTCGATCGGCACTTCGATCTTGAGTATCATATCTCCTGTGTCGATGCCGTCCGCCATGTACATGGATGTAACGCCGGTGAGGGTGTCGCCCTCCATGATCGCACGATTTATCGGAGCTGCACCTCTGTGGCGGGGCAGGAGTGAAGCGTGCGCGTTTATGCAGCCGTATTTCGGATAGTCGAGGATGTATCTCGGGAGGATCTTGCCGTAGGCGGCGACGATGATGAGCTCGGGCGCGAGCGATTGCAGAGTTTCCTCAAACGCGCGGTCTTTCATCGTTGTCGGCTGGAATACGGGGATGGAGTTTTCTTCGGCCGTGACTTTGACGGGAGGCGGCAGAAGCTTCATTCCGCGCCCCTTTTGACGGTCTGGCTGAGTTACGGCACAGATGATCTCAACATTCGGATGCGCTATAAGTGCCTTGAGGCACTCTGCCGCGTAATCGGGCGTGCCCATAAAAAGTATCTTCATTATTATAAGTACCCTTAGCTTATTTACAGCTTATTTTAAAGTATGACGGTGCGGTCAGTTCATCATCTGCTCGAGCTCTTCTTCGCTGACCATTTCCGCGTGGTCGATGAACAGAGTTCCGTCGAGGTGATCGAGTTCGTGACACAAGCAACGTGCGGTGAGTCCCGTTGCATTTACCGTGAACTCTTTGCCGTGTCTGTCGGTGGCTTTTACTGTGACTGTCATCGGGCGGTTGGTGAATCCCCATTTTCCGGGAACGGACAGGCAGCCCTCGAGCTCATGCTGCTCGCCGTCGCGCTCGATGATCTCGGGATTTATGAGCTCGTAGATCACATCGTCCTTGTCGGTGTCGATGACGAGTGCGATGCGGCGAAGCACGCCTACCTGCGGTGCGGCAAGGCCGACGCCGTCTGCGGCGAGGAGAGTTTCTCTCATATCATCGAGGAGGGTGAGCGTGCGGGGAGTGATGTCCTTAACGGGACGGCAGACCTTGCGAAGGGTGTCGTCGCCTTCTTTTATTATGTTCAGTTTTGCCATTTCTATAAATATCCTTTCAAAAAGCAGCGTGCCGTTAAAGCGAGGAGGGATTTAAGTCCACCGTGACCCTTACGGGTGAGGCACTGCGTGAATTTTTGCCGTTTCGCGAGAAATCGCAGAGCAGGGAAGAAATAAACTCCCGCGTGCGTCGCGTGAGGCGGCATTTTATGACAAATCGCATACGGCAGACGTTTTGCACCTTGTATACCGGAGCTTCAAACGGGCCGTAGATCATTGCTTTTACATCGGTAAAGTCTTCGCGGGTGTGTCGGCGTATCTTCTCACCCATTACGACAGCCGCGTGCGAAAGCCGCGCTTCATCGGAGGATGAGAGCGTTATCACGGCGATGTCGCAGAACGGCGGGAAAGTCAGAGACTTGCGCAGACGGATCTCGCGCTCGTAAAAGGTACGATAGTCCTGCACGCCGGCAAGAGCGATGATGTCGCTTTCGGGGTTGAACGTCTGAATAAACGACACGCCCTCGGAGTCTGCTCTACCCGCACGTCCGATGACCTGCGTGAGCATCGAAAACGTCCGCTCACCCGCGCGGTAGTCGTCGAGAAACAGCGAGCTGTCGGCGTTCAGTATGCCGACGGTCGAAACACGCGGAAAGTCGTGCCCTTTCGTGACCATTTGCGTGCCGAGGAGAATATCCGCCTCGCCGTCGCGGAATGAGGAGAGAAGCTTTTCATGAGCGGCTTTCGTGCGCGTCGTGTCGTAGTCCATGCGAGTGATGCGTGCGCTCGGGAACAGTCGGTGAAGCTCGTTTTCGGCAAGCTGAGTTCCGAGCCCGCAGAAGAGAAAATGCGATTCTCCGCACTCGGGGCATTTGTCGGGAAGCTCGCTTTTGTAGCCGCACATATGGCAGTGCAGATATCCCGAGCGGCGGCGAATTTCGAGGTAACCCTCGCCGGCTTCGCTCTCGCGCGGGATCACGGCTCCGTTTTTCGTGTGATATGTAAGCGTGACGGAGCAGTGAGGGCATTTCACGGCCTCGCCGCAGGAACGACAGCTGATCGTGCTGTTGTAGCCTCTGCGGTTGATGAAAAGAATCGTCTGCCGCTTGTGCTCGAGATCGTCGGAAATACGCGAGATCAGCGCACGGCTGAGAGGGGAAGCGTTGCCGCTTTTCAGCTCGGTCCGCATATCCGCGACTTCAACGCGCGGCAGTGAGGCGGAGCCGAATCTGTTTTTCAGCTCGACCAAGGTGTAACGCCCGGTCATCGCCTTGTAGTAGCTCGTCACCGACGGAGTCGCGGAAGCGAGGATCAGCGCGGCGGAGTTTTCGCCGCAACGGAAGCTTGCGACATCGTGTGCCGAGTATTTGGGGTCGGTGTCGGATTTGTAGGTGTGCTCGTGCTCCTCGTCTATCACGATGAGTCCGAGATTTTTCACAGGCGCGAAGATCGCGCTTCGCGTGCCGATGACGACGTCGGCCTCGCCGTTTTTGATCCTGCGCCATGCGTCAAAGCGTTCGGAGGACGAGAGCGCGGAATGTATCACCGCGATCCGCTCACCGTAGCGGCAGGCGAAGCGGCCGAGCGTCTGCGGAGTCAAGGCGATCTCGGGCACGAGCATGATGACTCCGCGTCCCGTTTCGAGTACACGGTCGATCACGCGTAGAATGACATTTGTCTTGCCCGAGCCCGTGACGCCGTGGAGCAGTGCCGCACGCGGCGTGCGACTGTCGCACATCTCGCGCAGAGTTTCGTAGGCTTTTTGTTGCTCGTCGGACAGCTCAAACGGCTTTGAGTACATCGGGATATCTGCCGACGTGACACCTGCGTACAGCGGGTCTTTTAAGACTTTCTCGCTTTCGGTACGCACGAGTCCTTTTTTTTCGAGAGCTGAGACGGCGGCTCGTACAGTCGCGCGTTCGAGTGATGTTGCCTCGCAAAGGTTTTCGATCGTGCATCCCGGATGCTCCTTTGCATATGAGAGCACGGCAAGCTGACGTTCGCTTCGGAGCGAGGCGGGCTCGTCACCCGTGGCGAAGACGTGCGTTATTCGCATGACGTGTTCACCGCCGCGAAGCTCGTCTTGTTTTCTCACAAGGCCGCGTCGGATGAGCTGACCGAGCACGCCCGACACATCCTCGCCGAATTTTGAGCGGAGAGTGTCCTTTGACATTTTCCGCGTGCCCTTTATGGCGGTGTATACGAACATAGCCTTTTCGCTCATCGAGCCGAGGGCTTTTTCAACTTCATCCTCGGAAAGATCGCGCTCTGCGAGATAATACTCGGACATTTTCGATATCGCGCCGGAGGGGAGGACACAGCGAACCGCCTCTCCGAAGGTGCACAGCGTATGTGCTTTCAAAAATGCGCAAAGGCGCAAGGCTTCGGGGGTCAAATGAGGCGGAAATATGTCGGCAGCCGACATTATGGGCTTGAGCTCCTCTGTGTCGGCTGCGTCTGTGATTTCGTATACTGCGCCGGTCATTCTTCGGTTTCCGTTACCGAACGGCACTTCAACGATAGTGCCGGGCACCACGCGCTCGGAGAGCTCCGGGGGGATATAGTACCGATAGATTCGGTCGATGTGGTAGGGTGCTTCTAAAATATATACGCCCGCAGCATCGTTCATAGGCTTAACCCTGCCTCTCCTGTGATGATTTCAGAGTGTATTTATTCGGCGTCGGCGTCAGCGTCGGGCTCGTCGTCGGCGTCTGTGTCTTCTTCGACTTCGGCTTCCTCGGTGTCTGCCTCATCGGAGATCTCGTCCTCGGCGAGCTCTTCCGCATCTGCCTCATCTTCGTCAACTTCGGGGCGAACGTAGTCACGACCCATTCCCTCGGGGAGCGTGTCCTTTATGATGCGATATTCGTCGTCGTAGAGCTCTTCGATAGCGTTCTGAACCGCCTTTTCGTCGCGGTATTTGGGATTTATAACGGAGAGAGCGTTCTTGTCAGCGTCCTTTCCGCCGTTCTTTTCAACATATTCTCTCTGACGGATGTACTCGTCGGTGATCTCGCGGGCACATTTTGCTGTAGCAACAACGAGAGCGTAGCGGTTAACGTTTTCTTTTTCCATCAGCTGAGCGAGTGTCGGCTTTACCATAACAATTCTCCAATCTGCCGTGTACGGCATCGTAAAATTACAATATATAATATCGGCGTTAATTTGCCGAGTAGGAATCGACCGTGGGCTTCATGCGGCTGTAGCGCGAGTGCTCCGCGCTGACTATTGCCGAGAGCTTTTCGGCGCATTCGTCGATCTTGCCCGTTTCATTTATCACGACATAGTCATACTTTTCGGCAAGAGCGACTTCGGAGACCGCGCGCTGAAGCCTTTTTGCGATGACATCGTCGCTTTCGGTTCCGCGTCCGCGCAGGCGACGTTCGAGCTCGCTTCTGTCGGGAGCGATGAGCATCACCGTGACCGTGTCCTCGGGCATCAGACGCTTTACCTGGAGCGCGCCCTCGACCTCAATCTCGAGGATGATGTCGCGGCCCTCGCCGATGACGCGTTCGGCCTCGCTTTTCAGCGTTCCGTAGAGATTTCCGCAGTATTCGGTGTGCTCGAGCACCTCACCGTGCTCAAGAAGCTCACAAAAGCGTTCGCGCGAAATAAAGTGATAGTTCACTCCGTCAGCCTCTCCCGGGCGCGGCGCGCGGGTCGTCGCCGACACGGAAAAACCGATATCGGGGAGCATCGAGCGCAGAGCGGACACGACGGTGCCCTTACCGCTTCCGGCGGGGCCGGAGATAACAAAAATAAGTCCCTTATTCATAAGTCTTGCCTCCAATGACTAATCTTCCCGTTCATCTTCGTCGTCGCTTCCGTTAAGCCGCGACGCTACCGTCTCCGACTGGAGCGCGGAGAGTATCACGTGATCGCTGTCCGTTATGATGACACAGCGCGTCTTTCTGCCGCAGGTGCAGTCGACGGCTCTGCCCGAGTCTTTGGCGTCCTGTATCAGACGCTTTGACGGAGCGGAGTCCGATTAGACGAGCGCGATGACGCGAGAGGCGTTCAGCATATTGTTGAAGCCTACATTAATAAATCTCATAGCTGCCAAAGTTTTTGTCCCTTATTCGATGTTCTGGATCTGTTCGCGGATCTTTTCAAGCTCCGCCTTTATGTCGACGACCGTGCGAGCGATCTCCATATCCTGAGATTTCGAGGCGATGGTGTTTGCCTCGCGGTTGATCTCTTGGAGCAGGAAATCGAGCTTGCGTCCCGAGTTTTCGGGGGAAGCGAGGATCTCCTCGAACGCGTCGAAATGCGAAGAAAGGCGGACGAGCTCCTCATCGACGGAGGCCTTGTCGGCAAATATCGCCGCTTCGGTGAGGATGCGCTGTTCGGAGATCTCGACGTCGAAATCGTCAAGAAGCTGTTTTATGCGGTTTTCGAGCTTTGCGGGATATTTTGCGATGTTTCCCTCGGAAAGCTCCTTGATATGCGCAACAAGAGCGCGTATTCCGTCGATCTTTGCGCGGATGTCGCGACCGAGAGCTTCGCCCTCACGCTCGCGGGCTTCGATGAAAGCGTCGAGTGCGCGGGAGAGCACTGCTTTGACGTCCTGCCAGTCGCGTTCGGCATCCTCGTCGGGCTTTTTGACGCGGAAAAGATCGGATTTCTGCGCAACGGTCATGACGGAGATGTCGTCCTTAAGGCCGAACTCGTCACAGAGTGCGCGAAGTGCTGTGATATATGATTCTGCGGCGGCACGGTCGAGCACGAGCTCGGTGCCTGTCTGCTCTATAATATCGACGTTGATCGATACCTCGACCTTTCCGCGTGTGATGCCTCTCTCGGAGATGTACGCTTTTACTTTTTCTTCGAGATAGCCGAACGCACGGGGCAGCCTGACCGAGCAGTCGAGAAAGCGGTTATTGACGCTTTTTATTTCTGCGGTTATGTCTCGGTCGCCACGCTCCGAAAGCGATTTTGAGCGGCCGAAGGCGGTCATGCTTCTGATCATTAAAATTTAATATCCTTTCGTGGGTAAAATATCGCAGCTGTCTGTCGTGAAGCGATAATTCACCACAATATATTTAATATATATTATACTATATCTTCCCGCTGTTGTCAATGAATACGGTGTGACTTTTTCACGCGTGATTTTAGATAGTGAATTTCACGGTCGGGTTTGACAGCAAAAAAATCAATCCGCCAAAAAGAGTATTTTGATTATAAATAATGTAAGGTTTTCTTAAAGCAAAAAGGAATGAGCCCGGTACGGTACCGAGCTCATTTGCAAGCAATTTAATATTTAATTTCTGCCGAAACCTTTGGTTCACTTCGCCTGCGGGTGATTCTTTTTTGCCTATTATGCGGGGAGAGTCGCGAGAAGGTCTTCGTCGAACGTGATCTCGGTGTCTTTTATCTCACTCGATATAGCCGAGTATTCGTTGTTTAAAAGCTCCTCACGCATATCGTACTTCCACTCGGCAAAGCCTTCTTCGTAGTACATTATGTGCCAGCCGTAGGAAGTTTCCACGATGCCGTGATCTCCGTGCGCTCTCGATGCGTCGAAGATCCAGTCGTTAAACTCGTCGACCATTTCGCCGACTGCAACTCCCTCGTAAAGGCCGCCGTTGTCGACGGAGCCGGGATCTCCGGAGTACTCACCGACAAGCTCGATGAACTCGTCGACATCCGCGCCGTTTGCGACCCAGCTGTCATATACTTCGCGAACCTTTGTGTCGTCATCGTAGTCATCCGCGAGGAAGAGTATATGACGCACGTTGCACTTTGTCACGCTTTCGCTTCTGGGATTCTTCGCGGTGAGCAGATATATCGTGATGAGACCGGGCTCGCCGGGTGTTTCTTCCGTGTAAATGTCGCCGATGTCGGCCGAGAACGCCCACTTTGTAAGCTCACTTGTCGAGGAATACTTCACTCCCTCGCTGATGAGTTGCTTTTCCGCGCTTGCCGCTTCGCTCTCGGTAAGGCCGAGAACATCGACCATATTGCGCTTTGCGTATGCGAGGAAGCTGTCGCGGTCACGGCACTTTGAAAGCTCCGCGGCGTATTTGTTTACGCGAGACGTCGCGTCGGCTCTCTCGCTTTCGCTTGCATCTTCGTCGACAAGGTCGTCAACGTCGAACGCGAAAGTGACGTAGTCTACGGTTTCGTAGTTGTATTTGTTTTTCTCGTATGCGGCTTCAAGAGCGGCGTCGGAGAGGTCGACTTTCGTAAGGCGCGACTCGATATATGCGGATGCGGTCGTGCTGAGCGTGAGCATATGACGCACGGTGTCTTCCGTGACGGACGAGCCGAACATGAGTTTTATATATTCCTCAAGCGTGTACTCGTTTTGCTCGGCATACTCTTTTATCTCGGCGATGGTCGTGTCGGCGAGAGTATTTGCCTCTTCGCTCACATCGATGCCCGCGGCGCGCGCCGCCTCACAGAGAGCCAAAAGCTGCTCGGCCTCGGATTTTGTGCTCTTCAAAAAGTAGTCGAACCACGTGTCGGAGGACTCGTCTACGGGACACTCCTGATCTTTCAGAGAAGCGTTGGTGTCAAGCGAGATGCTTGAGAGGGACATACCGTTTTGCGAAATAGAGTAGAGAAGATTCTGATACTGGTTTTGGAAAAGATACGCCATGTCCGCGTTCGAGAGGGAGTAGTTCGCGCTTTTGACGGAAACGGCCTCGGCGTTCGGGTCGTCTTCGGGGACAAATGAGCTCTCTGCACCCGATTCGGATGTGCTTTCGCTCTCGGATGAGGTGTCTGTGACCGAGGCGTCCGGTGCTTCGGAGTCGGCACAGGAGACAAGGGAGGCAGAGGCGAGAACGAGTGCCAAGAAAATTGCTGTAAGCTTCGTTTTCATATAGATAAAGCCCTTTCAAATATTATTAATGAAAGTGTACCACAAATACGTTGTCCTGTCAAGTACGGCGGGCGCGAGTTTACATTTGAGCGTGAAAACGAGCCTTTTCGGCATGGGCGGCGAGACGGAAAGCAGAATAGTTTAAAATTAAATCTGTTATTGCATTTTGCAAAGAAAAAAAGTTTTGCAAAGTGAAAAAACTGTTGACAAACGGAATACGAGGTGATAAAATATGAATGTAGGTATCTCCCATGAAAAGGCGGATGCGAAAATGGAATATTATCCCGAAATGTTCGGTAAATTAACTCGGCGGCACGACTCTATGTTCCCGCGCAGATTTGGATCGGGAATCTTATAAAGGGGTACGGCCGGTCGGATGAAAGTGACGACGCTGTGCCCCTTTAAGCCGTTTTGCTTTCAAAAGTGTACTCGGCTTTTATGCCGAGAAAGGAACAACTATGAAAATTAAATATAAGTTGCTGTCACTGCTTTTGACATTGACTGCCATACTGCCGCTTTTTGTGTTCCCCGTGGATTCAGCCGCCGGAACAAAATATGAGGTAGAGAGCAACAACACATATGCAACAGCCGACAGAACGTATGATGATTACGATAACTACGGTACTATGACAACAGAGGGTGACGTAGATTGGTGGAAAATATCGTTTTCGTCTTCCGGTATGGCGAACTTTTGGCTCGGAAACATTCCGTCCGGTTGTAACTTCGATATGCACGTATACAAATCAGACGGAACAACGCAGATCGTTCAGGGCGTTCGTACATCTAATCGCTATGAGTTGGCAAGATGTCATGTAAAGGCTAATGCGACATACTACATTAAAATCGTTCAGAAAAGCTGAACGTCAAGCTCTTACTATAAGCTAAGAGTCAAAAACTATGATGTGCGTGGTACTAAGATATTTACTTGCAACTCAAAGTACACATCCGGTTCGGGCTATGTGTCACCTGTCTACGACTTGTGTTCGCCAAGGTTAACGGGACTCGGGTTTTATCCTAACGGTGATTATCTTAACAATACAGCTTCCGATGTATACAGCGTACTGCCCAACACTGACATAATGGTGCTGTATCTTGAAAAGTGTGATGACGGTTATGTTACGCTTCATAACGGCTCGAGACTGTATGCTCTCGAAAACTCCGACATGACTTCAAAGGATAAAGCATTGTCGACATTCAGCGGAGAGCCACTTGCGCAAACCGATTTGATAATCTTTGCGGGTCCGAATACCGGTGGCAATACTAACTCATACGGTTCTCTCGTTGATCAGGCGCGAAAGAAAGGAGCATACATTGCTATCGGTTGGATGACTAATGTGGATATGAATAGTATGAGCCTTTGGCTTGATGCATTCTTTGCATATTGTTCGGGACGAAACGTGCTTCAGGCGCGTAATCAAGCAAATGAATACATGAAAACGATCATTCAAGATGAGGATGCTATTTATAAAGTCACATACCAAGAGTGGGGAAGCAGTCATTTGCCGTCTCTCGTTCTTGATATAAATTATTAACTAAATGAGGTATAATAAAATGAAAGCAAAAATCATAGTTCCGGTAGCAGCGGCACTTGCGGCAACATTTGCGATTTGCAGTTTTGCGTTTGGAAACGCTTTGACAGACGATGCTCAAAATGAAGCACTTAATGCGAACGGCACCGTAAATTCGCTTTTCGGCATAAACGAGGCGGCAGAAGAATCCAAAACGCTCAATATGTCTGACGGCAAAGTCGCTTACCTTACGTACAGCAAAACTTTAATGTACGGAGAGTCGAGCCGCGATGTGTATGTCGATGCGGATGGAAGCGAGTATCTCTTTGACTTAAACGGTGCTTTCGTCGGCTATATCAGTTCGTATTGCCCGAATCCCGAAGAGCTTGAGACAAATATCGGCGAAGATGCGGCGAATACCTTGGCATATGAGGCGACACGAAAATATTTCGGTGATCGTGCAGACGAGTTCGACTATAACTATACGACGTATGATTCCGCAGGAGGCTCATATTATACGTCTTTCCGCAAAGCCTATGGTGAAAACGGATTTGTTTCGGCGGCAAGAATGTCGGCGACCGTTAGCATAGACGGACAGATCATGGGCGTTGCCATGGTGGGCTACGATACGGCAGTCGAGTTCGATGAATCGCTTCTTAGCGGAATAAACGAAAAGATCGTTCGCGATGCGGCAAAGGCACAGTCCATGGAAAAGCGCGGGGACAGCTTCGTTAGCTTCTACATGGAAAATGTTCTCCTTAATCGTGACGACGACGGTTGGTATCTGACCGTAACCGCTTCCGAAAAATTCACAGACGAAAACGGCGAGACGAAGAAAGAAAACGCAAGCTATCGCTACGACCTGTAAGACACTATTTGACGAAAAAAGGACTCCGAGCGGGGTCCTTTTCGCGTCTGACGGAAGAATATTTCGCAACATGAGCGAAAAATCAAAAAAACTCAGAAAAGGTATTGACAAGGCGGGCGAAATCTGATATAATATATAGGCATTCGAGAGAGCGGCTAACCTGATGTGCCGGTGTGGCGGAACAGGCAGACGCCCGGGACTTAAAATCCCGTGGGAGCGATCCCGTACCGGTTCGAGCCCGGTCACCGGCATTGTTTCTCTCTGAAGTTTAATATCGCGGGGTGGAGCAGTTGGTAGCTCGTCGGGCTCATAACCCGGAGGTCAGGAGGTTCAAATCCCCTCCCCGCAATAAACTCATCCGTAAATCCTTATTATCGAGGGTTTACGGATGTTTTCGTAAGTGCACTTTCCGCGCGGGTCGTTTGACCTGTTTTCATACGATGGGCGCGGCGAAA
>CAYWTG010000001.1:0-43478 GCA_964461155.1 uncultured Ruminococcus sp. | reverse complement strand
GTATATCCCATGCTTTTCGCGAAGGTTCGTTTATCGAAACCTTCGCGAAAAGCATGGGATATACGGCGGAAGAGTTTGCCGCTCTCGCAAGATACGCCGAGCATCCCGTCAACCTCGGAAGCCGCTGCACGGTATTTATGAACTCCTCCGTCAAGCAGTCGCAAAAGGACGGCGCGTCCGCCGAGGATATCTCAGCGGGACTTTCCGTCAGCGTCGTCAAAAACGCACTCTACAAGGTCATCCGCGCCGCGACTCCCGAAGAGCTCGGCTCTCACGTCGTGGTTCAGGGCGGTACATTCATGAGCGACGCCGTCCTCCGCGCATTTGAGATGGAGCTCGGCCGCGACGTCGTCCGCCCCGCTATAGCAGGACTCATGGGTGCTTACGGCGCCGCACTTCGCGCGATGCGCGTTGAGGAGACTTCCCTCCTCTCTGAAAAACAGCTCGAAGAGTTCGAGCACCGCGCAAAAGCCACGGTATGTCACGGATGCGCGAACGGCTGTCGACTCACCGTCAACACTTTCTCCGGCGGCCGCAGATTTATCTCCGGAAACCGCTGTGAGAGACCTCTCCACACGGGTGACGACTACAAGGAGCACAAATATAACCTCTACGACTACAAGCGCACGCTTATCACATCTCTGACGAAAGACGACCCTATCGACGGCGGCCGCGCCGTTATCGGAATCCCGCTCGCGCTCGGAATATATGAGACTGCGCCCATCTGGCACGGCGTGTTCCGCTCGCTCGGCTTCCGCGTGAAGTTCTCCGAGATGTCCCGCCGCTCGACTTACGAAAAGGGGCAGTTCACCATCCCCTCCGACACCGCCTGCTACCCCGCGAAGCTGATGCACGGTCATGTGCAGGAGCTCATCGACGACGGCTGCGACATCATATTCTATCCGTCGCTCACCTACAATGTTAAAGAGGAGGGCTCGGCAAACCACTACAACTGTCCCGTCGTCGCTTACTATTCCGAGCTTCTGAACGGAAATCTCGAGGACATGGGTCACTCGCGCTTCTTCTTCCCGTATCTTAACATAAACGACCGCCGCGAGATGGCGCGTGAGCTTTCGCGTTACATCACACAGCTCGGATATCCCGTGTCGGTTCGCGAGGCCTCTCGCGCCGTCAAAGCCGGCTTTGCGGAGTATGATGCTCACATGGCGAAGATACGCGACATGGGCGAGCGCGCTCTCGATCACGCACGTCGCTATAACAGACGCGTCATGATCCTCGCAGGTCGTCCGTACCATATCGACGAGGAGATCTGCCACGGCATCGACAAGCTTGCCGCGTCCCTCGGATTCACGGTAGTCAGTGAGGACAGCATCGCCCACCTTGCGGAAACTCCCGATGTATACGTGCTCAATCAGTGGACGTATCACGCGCGTCTTTACCGCGCGGCGGCGTTTGCGGTATCTCATCCGAATACGGAGCTCGTTCAGCTCGTCTCGTTCGGATGCGGCGTCGACGCGATAACGACAGACGAGGTGCGCCGCATACTCGAAGACGGCGGCAAATACTGCACGCAGATAAAGATCGACGAGATAACCAACCTCGGTGCGGTGCGCATACGCCTCCGCAGTCTGCTCGCGGCTCTCGAAGAACGCTGAGACTTTGGCCGCTTCAAATCACCTCGGCGCAAAATTTACGGAAAGTCGGAGATAATCTATGGCTCAGAAATACATTCCATTTACCGAAGAAATGAAAAAGGATTACAAGATCCTTATCCCCAATATGCTCCCCATGCACTTCAAGCTCATCGCGCGCGTCCTGCAGAACTACGGATTCGATGTCGAGCTTCTCGAGACGACAGGTCCCGAGATCGGAGAGACGGGACTGAGATACGTACATAACGACACCTGCTACCCCGCGATACTCGTTATCGGTCAGTTCATCCACGCGATAAAAAGCGGAAAGTACGACCCCGACCGCATAGCTCTGCTCCTATTCCAGACTGGCGGCGGCTGCCGTGCGTCAAACTACGTCTCGCTGCTCAGAAAAGCTCTCGAGCGCGCGGGATATCCTAACATACCCGTCATCGCGTTCGGCCTCACGGGCATCGAAAAGCACCCGGGATTCAACATCACGCTCCCTATCCTGCACCGCATGATGTACGCCGTGCTCTACGGAGATCTGCTCATGTCTCTCGTCAACCAGACGAAGCCCTACGAGCTGACGCGCGGCGACGCGGAGGCAAAAAGCGACTACTGGACGGCGAGACTCACCGATGAGATGGCAAACAGCAACATCAGCTACCGCCGCGTAAAGGAAAACTACGAGGCGATCGTGCGCGATTTTGCCGCGATACCGGCTGACCGCACGCGTGAGTGCGTCAAGGTCGGCGTGGTCGGCGAGATCTTTGTCAAATACTCGCCGCTCGGCAACAACAATCTTGAGGCGTTCCTCGTCTCCGAGGGCGCGGAGGTCATCATCCCCGGCCTTTGCGACTTCTGTATGTACTGCGTCTACAACGGGATCGTCGACTGCGAGCTCTACGGTATCGGACGCGCGAAACGCGCCGTCTGGAACTTCGCGTACAAGTTCTTACTCAAAAAACAGCGCGACATCAGCGACATCATCAAAGCCGAGGGCACGTTCCGCCCGAGCACGCCGTTCGACCACACGGTATCGCTCTGCGAGGGATTCATCAGCCACGGCGTAAAGATGGGCGAGGGATGGCTTCTCACCGCCGAGATGCTCGAGCTTTACGAGATCGGTGCGGAGAACATCGTCTGCACTCAGCCCTTCGGATGCCTGCCGAACCACATCTGCGGCAAGGGCATGATGAAGCCGCTCAAAGCCGCGAGAGAGAACATGAACATCATCGCCATCGACTACGACACCGGCGCGTCTGCCGTAAACCAGCAGAACCGCATCAAGCTCATGCTCGCGGGAGCGCGCCGCAAGCCTACTTCCGAAGATAAAAAAGTCGATCGTGTCGCCGAGGAGGTTCATGCTTGAACTTCACATCGCTTCTTAACACGATCGCGTCACTCGCGCTTTTGATGGCAGTCGGCTATTTTCTCCGCCGCGTCGGGCTGATCGACGACGCATTCTCGAAAGGGCTCTCATCGCTCATCGTAAAGGTCGGTCAGCCGATGCTCATCATCTCATCGCTCATATCGCTTGAGTATTCCGCTGAGAACCTGCGTCGCGGGCTCATCGCGCTCGCGCTCAGCTTCTGCCTGCACGTGGTGATGGGAACCGTCGCTCACTTCGCGCTCTGCCGCATGAAAAACGTCGACGAGCGCAAGATCTTCGAGTTCACCGTTATGTTCACAAACTGCGGATTCATCGGATTTCCGATAATAGAGAGCCTCTACGGCAAAGAGGGGCTCTTCTGCGGTGCGTTTTATCTTGTGGGATTTCATCTGTTCATCTGGACGTGGGGCATGGCGATCTTGTCGCGCGGCCGCGATGACATAAAGCTCACGCCGAAGAAGATCTTCGTAAACTACGGCACGATCCCGTCGCTCATCGGATTTCTTCTTTTTCTCCTGCCGTTTCCCCTGCCGGGATTTCTCACGACGACCGCTAACTACCTCGGCGGGCTTTCGACGCCGATCTCGCTTCTCATAACAGGCTCGCTCATCGCGACGGGCGGCTTACGTCGGCTGTTCGGCGACAAGAAGCTCTACGCTGTGGCGGCGTTGCGACTTATCGTTCTTCCCGCGCTCGTGTGTTGCTTACTGAAGCTCTGCGGGCTCAGCGAGTTTCTCATCGTGTTCGGCACGGTCATGGCCGCCATGCCGTCTGCATCGGTCATCACGATGCTCGGAGAGCTCTACGGGATCGACCCCGCCTGCGCGTCCCGTGCTGTGGGGCTCACAAGTGTTCTCTGCGTCGTGACGCTTCCGCTTGCGGTCGCATTTGCACAGATGATCACCGCCATTTAAAAACAGTTCCGAAAATACCGAAACGGGGTGTCTGCCGTATGGCAGACACCCCGCGTTACATATATTCGTATGTAGCTAAAGTGAGATCAGCCCTGCTGCTCTCTCATCTCGGCAAAGCACGCGCTGCAATAAACAGGTCTGTCGCTTGTGGGCTGGAAGGGAATCTTAGCCTCTCCGCCGCACTTGTGGCAAACTGTCGTGAACATCTCACGGGGCTCGCGGCCTGCGTTTCTGCGTGCGTCACGGCACGTCTTGCATCTCTGAGGCTCGTTCTGGAATCCCTTTTCTGCGTAGAATTCCTGCTCGCCTGCTGTGAATACGAACTCGTTGCCGCATTCTTTGCACTTTAGGGTCTTGTCCTGGTACATTTTGAGTTACCTCGCTTAAAATAAATAAGGATTGATTTCTGCCCTCGACGGATTCAAACCGTCACCTTTGTAAACAACGCTCTCACTTAAGCTATACGGGCGTCTTATATGATCGCACTGTGTGCGATTTTTTATTTTGACAAACCTTTCAGCTTAACCTTGATGCGGTATATCGCGTTGCTTACCGATTTTGTGTCACGTCCGACGGAGCGTGCTATCTCGGAATTTGATTTGCCCTGTAAATACAGCATCAATACATCACGCTCGTATTGCGAGAGCACCTCGTCGCCGCCGCTTTCGAGAAGCTTCTCGGTAAACTTGCCATTCGAGTCGTCCGCGTCAACGCCTGTATCGTGTGAAGCCAGATACGCCTCTTTGAGTGCCGTCCGTTCGCGTCTGCGTCTTTTCGATGCGGCGCGTCGAAGCTGTGAGATCATGGCGTTCCTTACGCAGATCTTCGCATAGAGGCCGAAGGTCACGTTGTCTGCGACTTTGTCGGCGTCGTAGCTCATCGCGGCTCGATATAGCGCAAGCTGTGCCTCCTGTGTCAGATCCTCAAGACTGAACTCGGCTGAAAGCGACGAGGCTTCAAGCTCCTTTTGAGCACTGCGCGAAGCGTTATCGACGAGAGCACGATACTTTTTGAGCAGAAGCTCGAAAGCAAAGTTATCACCGTCGCGCACGCGACTTAGCAGAGACAAAGTATCATTTTCCGCCATTTTAGTAATCGCTTCCATACCGAAAACGGATGTATTTGTATGCCTTTATTGATATTATAGCATCCAATTTCCATTTCGTCAATAGTTTTTTAAATTTATTTTTCTCATTTTCATAAATGACACCTCAAATATGTCATTTTATGTGGAAATCTCAACAAAAAGCTAATTATTCATCGAAAAGGTAGTTTACATTACCCGTCAGGAGTGCTATTATTCCTCGCATTATCACGTCGGGCTTCTCATCGAAATTTATGCGCATACGATTAAGCTGATAGACCGTATCCGCGCGGACGGATATTTTCAACGCCTCACCGTCGCGATCCTTTATCGAGCACTTGAACAAAAAGCTGTCGCCCTGCTTCTCGAATGTCTGATCCCACGTCGCGCCTTTTTTCTCGAGCGAGAGGTGGCGCATCGCGCTGATGTAGCTTTTTTCTCTGATCGAAGCCATCAGTATGTTTTCCGACAGGCTTCGTGCGATGAGCCGTCCCGTGTTCGTCACGAAATACTTCTTCGTCGGGTCGCTCAGTTCTTCTCCCGTCGGACGCGGGAATCGAGCCTCGCCGTCAAGTCGTGCCTTCGCCTCGGCTTCCGGGAGCTTCTCGTAATGGGGGCGGCTTTGCATCTCTTCGAAAGCTTCCTCCGTCACGGCGGCGATATGTCCCGCCTCGACGAGCTCCGAGAAATATTCAAAGTACGCAAAATAGTCGATCACGCCGTCACGGATAACGATCGTGCCGAGATCAGAATAGCAAAGGGGATATCCGATCCGGTCGAGCAGATACAAGATGAATATCTTGATCTCCTCGGGGTTCTTCAGTGTCATTTTCATAGCGATCAGTTCCTTTACGCGGCTCGCCGTAAGGTAGAAACGCAAGGCCTCCGAGAAAGTCGGAAGCCCTGCGTTCACTTTGCTCATTTTGTTCTGTGTATCATTCGTCGGCGTTGAGCGAACCTTCGTCAGCCTCTTCTTCCTTATAATCCATGTAGTTCTTCATCTTCATACGCTTGAAGTCTGTGGTTCCGTAGTATGTCGTCTTGATACCCGAGAGGATACCCTTGGAGATATACGCGGACTGGAGCGTAACAACGGGGCAAACGGGCATCTCTTCGATGAGCATCTTCTCAGCCTCGTGGAGGATGGACGCGCGGTCATCTTCATCCGTTGCCGCGTATGCCTTTTCGATAAGCTCGTTATAAGCGTCGCTGTTGAAGCCGGTGACGTGCGGGTATACATCGATATTCTCGCTGAGCATATCCGCGCCGTTGCCGGAGAAGTCGGAGGCAAACTGTGCCAGACCGTTAAACGGATCGGGGGAGTACATATTCATATCGACTGCGATAACGTCGAAGTCGCGGTTGTTGTACGCCTCCTGGAAAGCGTCGACAACGTATTTGTACGGTGTATCTGTGGATGTGTCGGTGTGCTCGACCTCTGTGTTCTTCAGAGTCTTGATGTCGACCTTGAAGCCGAGCTTCTCCCACTGAGCCTTTGCATACTCGGCAACCGCGAGGTCAGCCTCGTTGTTGCGAACGGTGATGGAGAAGGACTTCTTCGAGAGCTTAACTCCGGAGAGAAGATCCTTTGCCGCAGCCTCGTCGGCTGTGGAAGCGATGAGCGAGCCGCCCTCTTCTCTGAAGTCGGACTTGTAGTTTGTGTCAAACACGCCGCTCGGGATAACGCCCTCTGCGGGAGATGCGAATGTAAGCAGATCTGCGATGTACTCACGATCGAGTGCAAGAGAGAGAGCACGACGAACCTTTGCATCGGCAAAAATGGGGTTGTCTGTGTTGAAGAAGTAGGAGTGAGTTACCATCATATCGGCGACTTCCGCGTCGTCCTCGTAGTTCTTACGCTCGGACAGGGGGAGATTTCCGACATAGAAGATACCGTCGTCTTCGTAAAGCTCAAGCTGAGCTGCAGCGTCGCCGGAGGAGTAATCGGTAACGAGTCTGTAGGGGATTACGTACTTGTCGAGATACTCGTTCTTCTCGGTATCGCGATAGTAATAGCTGGAACGCTCGAGACGGAGCTCGCCGCCCTCGTCGTTTACCTTAACGGAGAAAGGACCGTTTGTTACGATCGCGTTTGCACGGCGTGCCCAGTAGTCGCCGTACTCAACGGGCTCGTAGTCTGCGGGAGTACCGATCGTGGTCTCGGCAGTGACGGTGTCGCCGTTCGCGTCGGTCGCGGGAGCTGTGGTAACTGCGTTGGTGGGCTCCTCGATTCCCTCGGGGTACATGAATCTGGTAACGACGTCCTCACGGAGAGGAACGAGCGCGATGGATGAGAGATTCGTGAAGAATCTGTCGAGATCGACGTTCTCGTTTTCAAATGTTACCTTGAGTGTGTATGTATCGACTGCGGAAACGCCCATGTCGTCGACTGACACGTTGCCGCGGTTGATTTCGCGTGCGTTCTTTACATCGTAAAGCAGGCTTGCGGCCTCGCTCTTCGAGTTCGGGTTAACAAGACGCTTCCAGGAGAACACGAAGTCGTTCGCCTGAACGGTACGTCCGTCGGTCCACTTTGTTTCCTTGAGATTGATGAGGATGGAGTAACCGTCGCGGTCGTCTGCCTTTACCTCATAATCCTCCATTATAGCCTTTTCCCAGTCTCCCTTTTTGTTGAGCTTGGTAAGGCCCTCATAGAGAAGGCTGAAGATCTGGAGCATCGCGTCATCGTTGATCGCGATCTGCGGGTCGAAGTTGAGTACCTCTGTCGTAAGGTACATTTTAATGACCGCACCACGGTCGTAGTTGCCGTCGGCATCCTTCTTGAGCGTCGTACATCCGACAAGAGCCGAAGCGGTGAGAACGATTGCCATGGCAAGGGCGAGTATTTTTTTCATTTAGAGAACCTCCTTGGACGGTTTTCTTACAGTTAATATACGACGCTCGGGCAAAAATCTCCGCCAAAGCGACGACAGGCATTGTAAAAACCTTAATTCCGTTATATTATAACACTTTTTTCGCCGATAATCAACCTTACTTTTCTCGAACTCGGTTTTTCATCAGCTTACACAATTTATGCGATGCGTTTTTGTGCATTTTCCCTACTTGACCGAACGCTTTTCGTCGTGCTACTTCAGGTCGAGCATCATTCCGACGTAAAGTCCGGTTCCGGCGGTGATCACAAGGTCGTTTTGCGCAAGAAGCGCGTACGGTGACGTGTCTTCGACGTCCTCGCCGTCGGACTCAGTGTCCGTTTCGAGCGCGCAGTATGCGTAGTCATCGTTTCCGCCGATGATGCTTACTCTGCGGAAATCGACTTTCAGCTCGTCGAGCACGAAGACGCCCTCGACTCCGTCGTATACGCGAAGTGCCTCGCGCGGCACGGTGTAGCAGTCCGTGCTCGAGAGCACTATCGTCGCCGTCTGAAAGCGCGTCATGTCGAGCGAACCGTCCACACGGTCACAGCTGAACACGGCGACGCTCTCAGCACCGTCCGAGAGAAGCGAGCACAGCTGAGTTTTCAGTCTCGTGCCGTCGTTGTTTTCAAGCGTGATCGAGTAGTTTTTCCAAAGCTTCATCTGCGCGGCCTCGACGCTTGTCATGCGGCAGGCGATGTACCATCTGAAATCTTTGACGATCTTTCCGCACGACGCACTGACCGTGACATCTCTCGCTTCGGCCGCTGCGACCATTTCGGAAAAGCCAGAATAGGTGAGCTTTTCTATGTCGTCTATCGCGAAAATGTCCTCGTATCCGTCGCACTCGGAGAAATAATATCCCGCGCTCGGCGCGTAGACCGATGAGCTGACCGAGCCGAGGCTCGATTTGAGCGAGGCGAGAGTCGATTTGAGTGACGAGACGACAGAGCTCAAGTCGCTGACTCTGCCGCTGAGGACGCCGAGCCGTCGGATGTTCAGCACCGCCCGAGATTTCATCGACAGTGCCGAGGAGACATCTCCCGAGCCGACGGCGCGTCTTATCGCTATGACAGACGACGCCAGCGTGCGGTTTGTCAATGTCGTGTCACCGAAGCCCGTGCTGTTTTCGATGCACTTCTCGTAAAACTCGATCTGATCTTCGACAAGCGCGATCTTTCGCACGGTCATCGGCGACGACGCGCTGTACACGCTCGCCACACACTCTCCCGCGCGCACCTTCGTTCCGTCTTCCATATTCGGAGTGAGCGAGGAGGAAGCACTTCCCGCGATCACGCTCTCGCGTCTCAATATGTAGCTGTCGCAGGACACGCTCTGCTCGACTGTCTGCGGCACGGCGTACATGGTTTTAAGTCCCTCGATCTTCGACGGCGACAGGTGGCTTATCAAAATAAACACAAGGCTCGCCGAAAGTATCGCTGACGCCGCACAGAGGGCGATGTGCTTTAGATATTTCGTATCAAAGCTTTGCGAAAAGCCCCGTTTCATATCTCACCGCGCTTTCCCGTCATCGAAACGATATGTCCGCCGTGCGTGACGGAGGATTCGAGTCTGCGGCAGGTAAAGAGGAATATCTGCGTGTCGCTCTCCGCAAGGATCGCCGTCGCGCGGCGTACTCTGTCCTCATCGAGAGATGCAAGGCTCTCGTCGAGTATCATCGGCGGTCTGTGCTCTTCGTCGTAGAGTGCGCGAGTCAGTGCGAGGCGAAGCGCGAGATACGCCGCCTCTCTCGTTCCAGTCGAAAGGAAGTCGAGCTCAAGCGTCTGAAGTGCGTCAAAGCGGAAGTTCATGTCAAACGACGGCGAGATACCGATCTCGTCGTATTTTCCGTCCGTCACGCCCGACATGATATCGGAGGCGGCGCGCGTAAGTCTCGGCAGGACGGAGAGTCGAATGTTCTCGCTGGCGGTCTGCAATGCTTCCGTCGCGAGTAGGTACGAGTCGAGCTTCTTGCGTTTTTCGGCGATCTCGAGTCGCAACGACTCAACTTCCTCAAAGAGCGCAGCGGGGTCTGCCGAAAGCGCACGTGCGGCAGAGCACTCTCTTTCGAGCTCAAGCTCGCGGCCGTGCAGGTTTTCTATCTTCGTTCTCGTAAAGCGGAGTTCGCGGACGACCTCGCGTCGCTCGTCCTCACTCATCGCGCCGACTCGCGCGACAAGCTCGGGATTGCTTTCGGTCTCCGTCGCGAAATCACGTTCGAGAAGCGCGCGATCCGCCGAAAGGCGTCCATCGAGCTTTAATACCTCATCCTCGAGCGTTCTCTTTTTCTTAGTGCATTCGGAGGAGTATATCACAAGTCTGCGTGCCCTCTCACGAGTGCTTTCGTTTTCGACTTTTTCAAGCTTGGCTTCGTCAAGGAGTATGTCGAGCGTATCTGCGGCCTCGGCCGATGCGAGTTGCGCGTTCTCTGCGGCTATCCTGTCTCCGTCAAGCGTGCGATAGAGCGCGCCGAGCTCTCCTGTCGTCGTGCGAAGCTCTTCGAGATCTTCAACATTCCAGTCGTCGAAGACAGCCGCGGCCTCCTGCTTCCATGCAGAAGAAAGGATGAGCATCGAGACACCCGCCATGAACGTGACGGCTCCCGAGCAAAATACCGGCAAGAAGAGGCTGTTTCCGGGGCGAAGCACAAATGATGCGACGAATGCCGCGACACCGATGATTGTGAGTATCAGCGCGGGGACGAGCGTGTTCGAGCGGCGGCGGAGCATCCGCTCGGCGTAAAGCGCGTCTTCCTCGGGATCGCCGGGTTCACCGTCCGGAAAATTCTCGCTCACGGTGTCAAGCTTCTTTTTATATTCTGCCTCGAGCTTGTCCGCACGATCCACGTCGCGCACGGCCACCGCAAGCGTCGAACGGAACTTTTCATCCGCTCCCGCAAGTGTTCCGTCGGCGAGCTCTTTTTTGAGCGCGGAAAGCTTATTTTCACCATCGCTTATCCTGCGCTTAACGTCATCGCGCGAAAGCGTGTCCATCGCGCCCGAGAGCTCCTCGAGCTGTGCGAGGCGTGTCTTCGCGGAGGCGAGCTTCTCTTTGACGTCGGAGAGCGAAAGCTCCGATTTTATGAGCGTCGACGCGCTCTGCTGCGCTTCGATGAGTGCTCTTTCGGAATTTGCGAGCTTCTGCTCGAGCGCGGATATCTCGCCTCCCGAGCCTTTCTTGTGCATGAGTCTCACGCGCTCTCGATCGATCGAATCCACGGCGCGTTTCACGCTCACATTCTCGTCGGCGGCGAGGATCATGTTTTCGACCGCCTCGCGAAGTGCCGTGCTGTCGGGGCGAATCCCGCCACCCTGCGCGGCAAACACGGAGCTTGTGAAGACCTGCTCGGGCACGCCGAAGAAGTATTCTCCCGGCTGTCCCTTGACGCCGAGCGGCATTCCTCCGACGTGGTCGAGCACACGAAGTCGCTCGGAATATTTCGTGCGCCCGTCGGCGTCGCTTCTTTCCGCGACCGTTCGCTCGATGCGGATCTCTCGCTCCTCACCGCGTGAAGACTTCACCGCGATCACGGCATAGCCCGAGGCCACTCCTCGCTCGCGATTGACGTAAAGGCGTCTTTCCGAGACGCTGTCAGTGCCGCGTGCCGACAGACCGTAAAAAATAAATTTAATGAACATGGCAACGGAGGTCTTGCCCGTTTCGTTTTTGCCCTCGATGATATTCAGCCCGCGATCAAGCGAAATGCGCGTGTCGAGGATCGGGCCGAAAGCACCGATGTGTAACTCTTTTATGTACATCATTTATCTCCATTCATCGCCGTGCGCATCACGGTATATCCTCGCCCGCGATCGCTGCAAGTCCGACGCGAAGTGCCGCCGACGCACGTTCTCTCTCGGAAGCATCCGTCGAACTCAGCGCACCCTCGAGCACGCGGTAAAGCTCGCCTCTGAGGGTCGGGTCACGTCTGAGGCGGTCGACATCGAGCATCGGCACGGTCTCGTCGACTATTTTGAGTGCGAACACGCGATCCGAGCACGACTCGAGTGCCGCCGCATTTACCGAAAATGCGGGTGAGACCTCGCCTTTCAGCGTGAGTCTGAGGAGCGTGTCATCCCCGTACCGCTTTGCGGCGATAAAATTGCGGATCTTCTCGGCAAGCTCGGTATTCGACGACGCACCGAAGACATCGAGCTCGTCGAGCTCATATCTTCTCTTCGAGAAGCGAAGCTTCTTTCTCGTGATGCGCTCCCCGTCGATCTCGACGAGCAGTGCGCCCTTTACGCCGAGCTCGTCAAACGCGCGTCCCTCGAGGCAGCCGCAGTAAGCGATGCGATCCGTATACTCGCGGGGATTGTGGATGTGGCCGAGTGCCGCATAATCCGCGCCGAATCTCTCGAGTTCCGCGACGCTCAGCGGGCAACTCGGTCTGCGAGACGGCATAAGGTCGCCGTGAGCGCAGAGAAGATTTATCATTCCCTCTCCGCCGTCCTCCGTCGCGCGGTGGCCGCCGAGCGGGTTCTCGTCCATCGTGTTCGACGTGAAAGCCCAGCCCCAAACTCGCGTGTTGAGGCTCGGAAAGTCGAAATGCTCGAGTGTATCCTTCGTGAAGATGTATGTGTTGTCGGAGAATACTCCCTTTTGCCACACGGCACACTCGCCGACCGAATCGTGATTTCCGGGGCTTATGACGACGGGGCACTTCAGAGCTTCAAGCTCGCGCTTTATGAGCACGAGCGTCTCTCGCGTGACAAAATGCGCGTCGAAGAGGTCGCCGGCAATGAGAAGAAGGTCGATCTTCTCACACTTTACATAGTGGAGCATCGAGGTAAAGGCGGCGCGAAGCTCGTTTCGTCTCACCTGCGCCTGTGCCGAATCGATGCCCGAAAACGGCGTATCGAGATGTATATCGCCGGTATGCAGTATACGCAGCATATTTATATTCCCATGTGCGACGGGCGCGTGCCCGCCGAGCGTGTCCTTTCTGCTTTTAAACTATCTTTCATAACTTCAACTTGAAAAGCTTTTCCGCTTTCAAAACGGGGGTATCGTCGCTTTCGGACAAAACATCCGCGCGGCCGAGCCCGATAAACTCGCCCTTATTCGTCACGCGCACGGTCTTTCCGACGGGCAAGCTTGTGCGGAGCTTCTTTTGATAAAGAGGTGCTCCCGCGATGAAAAGCTTTGCGTAAAAATCGGGCAGTGCGCACTCGTCAAGGTGCAAAAAGAGCTTTTCGGTCGGCACGACGAGGCTTTGACGTTCTTCGAGAGTCATCGCTTCAAGCTGTTCCACGGTATACGCGTCGGAAAGCTCGAAATCTCCCGACGACGTTCTGCGAAGTGCCGACATAGCCGCTCCGCAATCGAGCTTTTTTCCGATATCGGCGCAAAGCGTGCGGATATACGTTCCCTTTGAACAGGAAACGTCAAGCTCGTACGTGTCGTCGGACAAACGCTCGACTCCGATCGAGTTTATCGTGACCGCTCTCGGCGCACGCTCGACTTCTCCGCCCTCACGGGCTATGTCGACAAGCTTTCGTCCGTCGATCTTTATCGCGGAATACATGGGCGGCACCTGCGATATCTCGCCGATGAAAGAGGCGATGCACTCGCGCACGGTCCGCTCGTCCGGGATCTCGTCGGAGCGCGAGAGAACTTCTCCCGTGGTGTCCTCCGTGTCAGTCGTAAGGCCGAGCTTGAGACGCGCCGTGTAACGCTTATCACGCGCCATTATATAATCCGATGCCTTTACCGCGCGGCCGATGAGCACGGGCAGAACTCCCGTCGCCATGGGGTCGAGCGTTCCCGTATGTCCGACCTGCGTCGTATCGAAAAGGCGTCTCATGATCGATATTATGCGAAACGAGGTGACGCCCTCGTGTTTGTCTATTACTATAACGCCCGAAACGGCACTTTCTTTTTTTCTTGCCATATCATCTCCCGCCTCCGAGGGCGTTTTCAAAGCTTTCGATCATTCGTGCCAGTGCCTCTTCGGGCGAGTCGGCATGAAGTGAGCATCCCGCAGCCTTTGCGTGGCCGCCGCCACCGTATTCGGCACAAATATCGGCGACGTTTATCTCGCAGTTCGAGCGGCAGGACGCCTTGAACGTGTCGCGCGCATCCGCCTTTTGTCTTACGGCAACGGCCAGACGAACTCCCGCGAGGCTTCTCGGCGTCTCGACGGAGTTTGACACATCCGCCTCGTCGAGCCCGCGCGAAAGATAATCATCGGCAGTGATCAGCACGGCTCCTATCTCTCCGTCGGCATAAACACGAAGCTTTTCGATGGCAAGTCCCTGCGCGCGAATATCGTTCATCGTTCTTCTGCCGTAAAGGCAACGCGCGATCTCGTCGACGGGCATTCCTCCGTCGTCGGCGTTCGAGATGCACTCGACGATTTTCGCGGCCGTCATATGGGTCTTCGGCGTCACGTTTGAAAATTTAAAGCTTCCCGTGTCAGAGCTTATCGCCGCATATACCGCGCGGCAGAGAGCCGGGAGCGTTTTGACGCATCCTCTCTCGCGAAGGCACTCGTAAAGCTCAAAAACGATCTCCCCCGCCGCCGAAGCGTCGCCGTCAACGTAGCAGTCGGCATACGGCGAGCCTGTAGCGTGGTGGTCGAGCATAAAATCTATCTTTCCATTCTCCGCAAGGTGCGAAAGCGAGCCGAGCTGAAGCACGGAGGCCGTGTCGACGGTCATCACGGTATCGCATTCATCGAGAAGCGAGTCGTCAAACTCGCGGAAAAGTCCGTCGGGGATGATAAACGAAAGTCTGTCCGCGATGCGGTCGGGCGCGGTGCAAACGGCGCGGATGCCGCACGCCTCGGCAAGAAGCGCGAGAGCCGTCGAGCTTCCGACAGCGTCTCCGTCGGGGCCCGTGTGGCAAACGATCAGAATTCGCTCGGCCGACAAGAATCTGTCGGCAAGTTCGGAAAGTGTAAGTTTTGCAGGGGTCAATTCTCTTCCTCCGCGTCACTCGCTTCGATCTCCGTGTCGGCTGTAGCCACGCGACTTTCGCGCTCGAGAGCTATATCGTGAAGAAGCTGTGCGATGTCCGCGCCGTGCTGCGTGCCCGTATCGCGAACGAAAGAAAGCTCGGGAGTCATTCTCAGGTCAAGTCTGTGCGCAAGCTCGCGTCTCATGTAGGGCTCGGCGGAGCGAAGTCCGCGCGAGAGCTCTTTCTCGTCGCACTCTCCGATGACGGAGTAAAATATTTTCGCGAATTTGAGATCCGCCGTGACGTCCGCGCTCGTCACGGTCACGAAAGCCTCCGAAACGCGCGGGTCTTTAACTCCGCGAATTATATCGACAAGCTCGTGCGCGACGGCGTCATTTATACGATTTCTTCTGTATTTCGGCATATTATCCGTTCTGTCCTTTCGATATTCCCGCGCGGCAAAAATCTCGCGAGGGTACAATATTACATCATATATTTAGTATACCACATTCCCGTGTTTTTTTCAATAGATTAAGGCTCGCCGCGGCTCTTGCGGGAGCAGTTTTTTAATATTTTTGCCCTTCGTAGAAAAATTACACAATTTTTTTCAAAATCCTCTTGACATATTGTGCGGCAAGTGGTATTATATAGGTGCAAATTTCCAAAGCTTCGGTGCAAAACCAACTTGCGGAGTGTGCGACACTTAATTTTCGTTCTTTAAAATGTTTTCAATTTGCTAACCACGTCCGATGCCTTTTTTCCGCGCCTGTTTACATTGGCATCTTTTCGGTATCGGACCGGAGTTTTTTCTTCATTTTTCTTTTCAAGGCGGCAGGCCGTCATCCCTCGCGGATGGCGGCCGTCGTCTTTTTCGTCCGCGTAACCGAAAAACTTATTTTCTTCGCGTGTTGAGGAAAAATATTCAAAAAAAACACGAAAATTCCTATTGACATATCGCAAAATACGTGATATTATATATGCAGATGCATCAAACATTTGATGAACTGTGAACTGCGATATCGAGTTAAAAACTCGTTTCGCTCGGTGCTTTCCGTTTATTTGATTTTCTCGTAGCCGTAAGCCTCACGAAAGAGCCGCTTGCGGTAGTACGTATAAATTTTGGGTATTCTTCTTCATTTCTTTCTTTTCTCAAAAGCCAAAGGCTGTCACCCCTCGGGGCGGCAGCCTTTGGCTTTTATTTTGCGTTTTGTCCGAGACAAACTTAAAATTCATCTCGGACAATCGCGTTATTTTGTTATTCTCAGTCGTCGAGAGTTGCTTCCTGAGCAGTCTCGGAGAGTGCGCTGGGACGGATCGGTGCGGGACGCTCGCAACGCGTGGTCATCTCGTAGATCTTGCCGGATGTGCAAGACTCCTGAATACCGTGGATGACCTCGATGGCGTGGAGTCCGATGTCGTAGTGGCATCTCGGACGGCGGCCGTTGATGATCGCGTAGCACATATCGGCAAGGCCGACGCCGCGGCAGGAGGAATAGAATCCGTGGAGGAGCGGGAGGTTGACCTTGTGTGCGGGAATGCCCTCGCCGAGTCTCTGATCGTCACACTCGTCGTCAACATCGAGGCGAACGACCTCGGACTTGGGTGTAAGGCCGGGGAGAATGTCCTCGTGTGTGGGAGCGGCACCGTTGCGGACTACGCTGATGGTGTCTCTGAAGCTGTTGGGATCACCGAGGTTGAATACGCCGTCGGTACCGGTGATCTGGAATGCCTGTGTTCCCTGAGAGTCGGAGGAGATGTGGAAGGTTCCGACAACGCCGTTCTCAAACTCGAGAGCAGCCATGAGAGTTGTGGGAGTGTTTACCTCGAAGGTCTCCTTGTACTTCGGATGCTTGGGGTTTGTGTATGTGCGGTGGGGGTTGATGTTACCGCCGAAGCCGGTTACTCTCTTAACGGAACCGAGGAGGTTGATCATCTCATGGATATAGTAACCGCCGAGGTCGAACGGGAAGCCTCCGCCGTAGTGAAGCGGGAAGAAGAAGTATCTGGGCTTGAGGTCGAAGAAAGGAGTCTCGGGCTCGTAGTGAGATGTAACCTGAGCGTGGATGGTAACGGGCTTACCGATGATTCCGTCGTCGAGGTACTTACGCGCGGACTGCTCCCATGCACCGAGGAATGTATCGGGCGCGGTGGTGAAGAGGACGTGATTCTCCTCGGCAAGACGAGCGAGCTCTTTCGCCTCCTCAAATGTGGGGGCCATCATCTTCTCGCAGTAAACGTGCTTGCCCGCAGCAAGAGCGCGGGAAGATATCTCGAAGTGAGACTCGGGATATGTGAGGTTTACGATGATCTCGATCTCATCATCCGCGAGCATCTCCTCGAAGGACATCTTCTTTACGCCGTACTTGTCAACCATGTACTGCGCACGGGAATCGATAAGGTCGCAGACTGCGACAACGTCGATCACGTTGAACTTGTACATCATGTTGTCCATGTATGTACCACGGCAGATACCGCCGCAGCCGACAACACCGACTTTGATTTTTCTCATTTTTTACTTTTCCTTTCGGATCAAAAAATTTTCTTTTGTTATTCTACCATATTTCGCGCACTATTGCAAGACATGGACGAAATATTCTCGCAAGGCAAATTCCCCCGCCCCGCGAAAGAGAACGTTTTCAAAATAAATATCGTGAGGAACTCTTGGAGCCGAGCTCGATGTGTGGTATAATATGTACGGAAGACAAAAATAAATCGGAGGAACTTTGATGATTATCTATCACGGCAGTACGGTTTTGGTTGAAGCTCCGAAAATACGCGCGGGTGAAAACTTTCTCGATTTCGGAATCGGATTCTACACCACGACTTCCTATGAGCAGGCAGAGCGTTGGGCAAAAATCAAAATGCGTCGCGAGGACAAAACGGTCGGCTATGTGTCAACTTATGAATTTGACTATGAGAGCGCAAAAGAGAGCATAAACATAAAAAAGTTTGAATCGGCAGACCTTGAATGGCTTATGTTCGTCGTCGACAATCGACGCGGCATAGTGTTTGACAATACTGCGGATATGCATATCGGTCCGGTAGCCGATGACAATGTTTATCAGTCGATCCGTTTTTTCGAGACGGGCGTGTATGACGCGGAAGAAACGGTAAAAAGGCTGAAGACCGAGGTGCTTCACGATCAGTGGACTTTCCACACGAAAAAAGCACTGTCGCACCTGCGCTTCGCCGAATACAGAGAGGTGAAGTGATATGGGAAAAGAACAGTTCAACGCAATGCTCCCGATCATCAGCGCGGATGTCATAAGCATGATCGTGGCGAAACGCGGCGTTTCGGAAAATGAGGGAATAAAGCTTCTGTACTCGTCAAAGCTTTATTCCTCTCTCGAAAACGAAGAAACAAAGCTCTGGCAATACAGCACGCCGATGCTTTATTCTCTTCTCGAACAGGAATGGAAACACGGGACGATACATTTTCCCGATGTATAAGGAGAAAGTTATGAGTGCCGAAACAAAGTTCACGGTATTCTGCTTGGAAAGCTACAAAACGCACCGAGCCCTGACGGGGCGGCAGGTGGCCGAGCTTTTCGAGAAATACGAGGTTTTCGACTACCTCCGCGAATTTTACGACGTGCTCCACACCACGGGCGCACAGTACATCAACAGCGATATCGATATTTATCTGCATTCGAGAGGCGCATTTTCAAACTCTTAAAAAGAGGAGATAAATCGGCAAAACGAAGCCGATATTCCCCGCCCCGCGAAAGAGAACGTTTTCAAAATAAATATAAGGCAAAATTGCATATCCTCTTGACATACTGTATGAATTAATGATATAATTTAGGAGCATAGTATTGAAATTTTAGTATTTTTGACCCAACTAAAATTCCATCGGGAGGATTTTAGCATGATGCGTAACGGAAAAATACTGTTTTCCTCCCTCAAAGGCGGTGTCGGAAAATCGAGTGCGTCCTGCGCCGTTGCGACCGCGCTTGCCGCCGATGGGTACAAAACGGTCATAGTCGACCTTGATTTTCGCTCGCGCAGTCTTGATTTGATGCTCGGCGCGGCGGACAGGGTCATATTCAACCTCGGAGATTTTATGAGGGGGCATTGCTCCGCAGCTTCGCTCCTTGTCGATATACCGATCAAGCCGAGCTCGTCGCGCACAGGCGAGGGTTTTCTCAAACTCTGCCCCGCTCCGAGCGAGACCGACTTTGAATCGAGCGGCACTCTCTACGAGTGCATCCCGGAATATCTCGAGCGCATCAGCCGCGAATCGGGCGCGGATTACGTTATCTGCGACACCGGTGCCGACAGCCGCATTCCCGCCGTCATCGCGGACGGCTTTGCCGAGCTCGGTATCGTCGTTTCCGAGCAAAGCAGAACGGCTCTGCGCACCGCCGAAGAATCGGCGTCACGGCTCATGAACTCCGAAAGCATCTCTCAGGTGAGACTTCTTATAAACAATTTCGATACCGAGGCGGCGCGGCGAGCTCATCGCGCGGGCATCCTCGACATGATAGACGGTTGTGCCGTCAAATGCATCGGCGTGATACCGACAGACGCCGATCTTCCCGCCGCTCAGGACGCGGGCGAAAGTGTCGGCAAACGCTCTCCCGTAACTCTTGCCGCGGCAAATATAGCGCGACGTATCCAAGGGGTGCAAACTCCGCTTTTCCACGGAATGAAAAAAGAACGCCGCAGAGCAATTCTGTAGTAATACAACAACATGAAAGGATATACAAAAACATGGACATAGCTCTCATCGCAGACGATACAAAAAAGGAACTTATGACGCAATTCTGCATCGCGTACTGCGGAATCCTCTCGAAGCACAATATCTGTGCGACGAGCACGACAGGAAAGTATGTGTCGGAGGCTACGGGTCTCGAGATCGAAAAGCTCCTCGCCGGCGAACACGGCGGTCAGCAGCAGATCACGTCCAAAATTTCATATAACGAGATCGACGTGCTTTTGTATTTCCGCAGCACGGCTCCCGTTACGGATCCCGCCATCCGCGAGGCTGACTACAACCTGCTCCGTATGTGCGACGTTCACAACGTCCCCGTTGCGACGAACATCGCCACGGCAGAGGTGCTCATCTGCTCGCTCGAGCGCGGTGACCTTGACTGGCGTGAGATCATCAACCCCCGCTCCGACTACAACAGACGCCGTCGCGGCATTCTTTATTGATCCCAAAGCGGCATTCGGTGTCATCGGACGAAATGAAAGACAAAACAAATACAGACAAGCCCTCGAACGGCGGACGGACGGCGAAAAATCGCACGGTCGTGATCGCTTGCGCCGTCGCACTTTGCGTTATTTTCGGCGTAATCGGCATTATGTACGGTTGCACTCCGCTGTATGACGCGGATGAGCTTCCCGTGGCAGTAGCCGAGCTCATCGAGGCATCTTATGAGATAAACACCGTCTTCTTCGGCGACGGTCTTCCGACGATCGGCTACGACGACACGGATGAGCTGATGGGCGACAAATACTCCGCGCTGTCGGAGGACAGCCCGTATAAGTCGGAGGCGGAAATTCGCGAGGCCGCGCTTGCGGTTTACACGGAGGACTATTGCGCTTTTCTCTTCGAGAAAGCGTTCATCGGTCAGAACGTCGACTTCGGCGACGACGACACGGTCTCTGAGCTCGTGCAGATACCCGCGCGTTATCTCACATACGAAGGGCAGCTCATCGTGCGCTATGTAGACGATGACGAGCGCATCACGCTGAATCGCACATATGACACGTCAAACGTGCGCGTAAAGAAAACTTACCGCAAAAAGGCCGTCATCGAGCTCGACTCCTTTGTCGACGGCGTGCCGGACGACACTGTCCGCTTCACCGTGGAATACACCCCGAACGGTTGGCGTCTCGACGACCCAACGTATTGATCAGACATTGATATATGACATCTCGACATCGCACAAACTCTCGGGTGTCCGACTCATTTAAGACGAACATACTGATATCCTGCAAATTTGCGGAGACTTGTCTCCGCAAATTTTACTAATGAAAGGATTCTCAAAATGGCAAAGCAAAAGTGGAAAGGCGGCACGCTGACCGCTCCCCTGCCCCCCGCGCTTGTTTCCGTAGGCGACGGAGAGCGCGACAATCTCATCACGGTGGCATGGACGGGAATTTTGTGTTCCGACCCGCCGAAGACGTACATCTCGCTCAGACCCGAGCGTTATTCATATGACATCGTAAAGGAGACCGGCGAGTTCATAGTAAATCTTCCGTCGTCGCATATTATAAGATCGATCGACTTCTGCGGCGTCAGAAGCGGACGCGACCTTGACAAGTTCGAGCAGTGTCACCTGACGCGCGAAAAGGCCTTCGAGGTCGCCTGCCCCTCGGTCGCCGAGAGTCCCGTGTCGATCGAGTGCCGCGTGACCGACATTATCCCGCTCGGCAGTCACGATATGTTCATGGCTGACATCGTCGCCGTTGACGTTGACGAGAGATATATCGACGAGAGAGGCAAGTTCCACGTCGAAAAATGCGCCCTCGCTGCGTATGCGCACGGCTCGTACTTCGCACTCGGCAAGAAGATCGGCTCGTTCGGATATTCCGTAAGAAAAAAACGCCGCAAATGATAACGGCTGAAGTTTCCCGCGTGTGAAAGCTTAAAATGCAACTCTTTCGGCGAGAGAAAAAAGTTTTCCGCATAAAATGTTGAAAACTTTTTGCCGCTGCATCAAAAACTTAAATTTATCGCGCGAAATGCCGCGCGAAACGAATATTTTTTTATTCACGGAGGTCAAAATCCAATGAAAAAAGTCAGAATCGGCGTCGTCGGTGCTCGACGCGGCTCAAGTATGATCAACTACTGCAAGAAATCGGACAATTCCGAGCTTGTGGCGATCTGCGACAACAATCCGGAGCTTCTCGAAGAGCAGAAAAAGAATCACGCCGAGGACAATGTTGCCTTTTACGACTCGTTTGACGAGTTCATAAAGCATGACATGGACGCCGTCGTGCTTGCGAACTTCGCCACGGATCACGCGCCGTTTGCCATCCGCGCGATGAACGCGGGACTTCACGTTTTCTCCGAGGTTCTCCCCGTAGAGACGATGAAAGAGGCGGTCGAGCTCATCGAGACTGTCGAGAAAACGGGAAAGATCTACGCTTATGGCGAAAACTACTGCTTTATGCCCGCTCCCGCCGAGATGAAACGCCTCTACCGTGAGGGCGTCATCGGCGAATTTGAGTACGGCGAGGGCGAGTACATCCACAACTGCGAGCCCATTTGGCCCGAGATCACCTACGGCGTGCGCGACCACTGGAGAAACAATATGTACTCCACATTCTACTGCACTCACTCGCTCGGTCCGATCATCCATGCCACGGGGCTCAGACCCGTCAGCGTCACGGGCTTCGAGAGCCGCATGACCGAGAGAAATCTTCGCGACGGCGCAAAGGGCGGACAGTTCGGCATCGAGATGGTAACTCTCGAAAACGGAGGCATCGTAAAGAGCATCCACGGAAATCTTTACAAGGACTCGATCTGGTACACGATGTACGGCGGTCGCGGTCGTGTTGAATGCGCTCGTGAGGACGCACAGTGCGACCACGTGGCGAGAGTTTATTTGAACGTCGACGAGGAATCGGGAAAGTACGACACGGGAAAGCTCGAGACTTATCTCCCCGAAAGACCGCAGGACGAGCTTGCGCGCCCGTTCGGCCACGGAAGCTCCGACTTCTACGCGATGTATAATTTCGTCGAGCGCATCCTCGGAAACGAAGACGCCGACACGATCGACGTTTACGAAGCACTCGATATGTTCTTGCCGGGAATGTTCGCTTACCGCTCGGTGCTTGCCGGCGGTGTTCCGACCGAGATCCCGAATCTCCGCTTGCCCGAAGAGCGCGAGAAGTGGAGATCCGACACAGCGTGCGTAACGCCCGAAAAGGCGGGAGATATGCTTCTTCCCACAGCCGTAGGCGGCACACCCGACATTCCGGACGAAGTCTACCGCGAGGTCGAGAAAAAATATCTCGAGAAGCTCGAAAACAAAGAATAAGGCACAAAAGCCGATCCCCCACCGCGGTGTTAAACGGTGGGGGATCGGCTTTTATGAAGAATAAGACGGAACGAAGATATTATTTTGACTTTTCGGTAGGTCATTTCAGATGTTCGTCTTCCGAAAACGGAGCCTTGATTTCATTTCGCTCTCTTTCTTTTCCGAATAAGCAAAAGGGCACACGTCTCTGCAGAAATGCGGCTCCGTGTGTCCTTTTTAACTATTACCTTAAACAAAGGACATCTGCCGCAAACATGGGGGACAGCTCCGGTCGGTATCGCGCTTTGTTAAATACTTTTCCTCTGCTCACATTATATCACGTCTTAACACATCTGTCAACGTCTTTGACGAAAAAAACTTATAAATTCGTCACTTTGTCCTCGCGAATGATCACTTTTTCTTCATCGTGAGGCCGATTCTGCCGCGAGCGCGGTCAATGCTGAGCACGCGCACCTTTACGTTCATGCCGACGGACAGCACCTCGGAGGGATGCTTTATGAATTTATCCGATATCTGCGAGATGTGGACAAGTCCGTCCTGATGCACTCCGATGTCGACAAACGCGCCGAAGTCTATGACATTTCTGACTACGCCCGAAAGCTCCATTCCCTCGGTGAGCTCGTCGATTGTGAGCACGCGCTCTTTGAGCTGCACGGGCGGGAGCGAGTCTCTCACGTCGCGTCCCGGCTTCATCAGCTCGCCGACGATGTCATTAAGCGTCGGGACTCCGCAACCGAGGCGTTCCGCAATGCGCGACGCGCCCTCTTTCTTTACACGCGCGTCAAGATCCGTGAGCTTTCCGTCGCGCACGTCGTCCTCGGTATATCCGAAGAGCTCGAGAAGTGCGCGTGCCGTGCCGTACGACTCGGGGTGAACTCCCGTGTTGTCGAGCACCTCACGCGAGTCGGCGACTCGCAAGAAGCCCGCCGCCTGCTCATAAGCCTTCGCTCCGAAGCGCGGCACCTTCAAAACGCCCTCTCGGGTCGAAAACGCTCCGTTTGCGTCGCGGTATTTCACAATATTCTTGGCACTTGTGATATTTATTCCCGCGATATACGAGAGAAGCGAATACGACGCGGTGTTGAGATCGACGCCGACCGAGTTTACGCAGCTTTCGACGACGCCGCCGAGTGCCTCGTTAAGTCTCGCCTCTTTCATATCGTGCTGATACTGTCCGACGCCGATCGATTTCGGCTCGATCTTCACAAGCTCCGCCAGCGGGTCTTGCAGTCGGCGTGCTATCGACACCGCGCTGCGCTGCGTTACATCAAATTCGGGGAACTCCTCGGCCCCCGTCTTTGAAGCGGAATAAACCGACGCGCCCGCCTCCGATACGATGACGTACTTCGTGTCGCACTTCATATCACCGAGCAGCTCCGCGATAAACATCTCGCTCTCGCCCGATGCCGTGCCGTTACCGATGGCGACAACGTCGACTCCGTATTTCTTTATAAGTCGCTCGACTATGCGGCGCGACTCCGCGATCTTCTCGTGCGGCTTTGTCGGATAGATGACAGCCGTATCGAGCACGCTTCCGGTGGGGCTGACGACGGCAAGCTTACATCCCGTTCTGTAACCGGGGTCGTATCCGAGAACGGTCTTTCCCTTGATCGGTGCCTGCATTAAAAGCCCGCGAAGATTCTTCGAGAAAAGTGCTATCGCCGACTCCGACGCCGCGTCGAACAGCTCCGCGCGTATCTCTCGCTCGACCGACGGCGCAATGAGTCTGTCGTAGCTGTCCTCGCTCGTCGCTTTCAGGAGAGCGGATGCGGGACTGTCCTGATTTTTTATCACTTCTCCCTCGAGATACGAGAGAATATTCTCTCTCGGTGGGAGCACGGTGACTTTGAGAACTCCCTCTTTTTCCGCGCGGTTGAGCGCGAGCACGCGGTGCGGCGGTATCTTCGACAGCGGCTCGCTGTATTCGTAATACTGCTCGTAGGTCGCGCCGTCCGCGATCTTCTTTGACTCGATCGTGCCGCGAGTGCGCGTCATCGTGCGAATGACTCGTCTGAAATCCGCGTTGTCGGAGATATCCTCGGCTATGATGTCGCACGCGCCCGCAATCGCGCTCTGCGCGTCTTCCACGCCGAGCTCCGCGTTTACGTATTCGGCTGCGGCCGCGTTGATATCGACGCCTGTTTCCTGTTCGGTGATGAGCTTCGCGAGTCCCTCAAGGCCGCGTTCGCGAGCGACCGAGGCGCGCGTGCGTCTTTTCGGACGGTACGGGCGGTAGAGGTCGTCAAGCTCCGTGACCGTCTGCGCCGCGCCGATCGCCTCTGCGAGCTCGGGTCGTATCCGAGAACGGTCTTTCCCTTGATCGGTGCCTGCATTAAAAGCCCGCGAAGATTCTTCGAGAAAAGTGCTATCGCCGACTCCGACGCCGCGTCGAACAGCTCCGCGCGTATCTCTCGCTCGACCGACGGCGCAATGAGTCTGTCGTAGCTGTCCTCGCTCGTCGCTTTCAGGAGAGCGGATGCGGGACTGTCCTGATTTTTTATCACTTCTCCCTCGAGATACGAGAGAATATTCTCTCTCGGTGGGAGCACGGTGACTTTGAGAACTCCCTCTTTTTCCGCGCGGTTGAGCGCGAGCACGCGGTGCGGCGGTATCTTCGACAGCGGCTCGCTGTATTCGTAATACTGCTCGTAGGTCGCGCCGTCCGCGATCTTCTTTGACTCGATCGTGCCGCGAGTGCGCGTCATCGTGCGAATGACTCGTCTGAAATCCGCGTTGTCGGAGATATCCTCGGCTATGATGTCGCACGCGCCCGCAATCGCGCTCTGCGCGTCTTCCACGCCGAGCTCCGCGTTTACGTATTCGGCTGCGGCCGCGTTGATATCGACGCCTGTTTCCTGTTCGGTGATGAGCTTCGCGAGTCCCTCAAGGCCGCGTTCGCGAGCGACCGAGGCGCGCGTGCGTCTTTTCGGACGGTACGGGCGGTAGAGGTCGTCAAGCTCCGTGACCGTCTGCGCCGCGCCGATCGCCTCTGCGAGCTCGTCTGTCAGCTTTCCCTGCGCGTCGATGAGCTTCTTTATATCCTCGCGCTTCTCTTCAAGCGAGCGCAGATACTGAAGTCTTTCGGAAAGTCGGCGAAGTATGTCGTCGTCAAGGCCTCCCGTGACCTCCTTTCGGTAGCGGGAGATGAACGGCACGGTATTGCCCGCGTCCAAAAGCTCGACTGCGGCGTCGGCCTGTTTTTGACGAATGTCGAGTTCCTCGGCAAGTCTTTCGTTTATTGTCATATTATGTCCTTTCCTCACGATCGTGCGCCGACATCGACGTCGCATCCGTGCATAAGTCTGAGTCTCAGCTCGTCCGTCGCGAGCCTGTCCTCAACATACGCGCGTCTGAGCAGCTCACGCGGAATGAATGTGTCGTATTTGTTGTATGCGGGAGCTTCGTTCTCGCCGACGAGCGAATACGCGTCTATGCCGTCTGCGGCGATCTCCGCGAAATGTCGGCGTATCTCATCGGCATTTTGACATCGCTCCGAGCGAAATGTGATATATGTGCTCTCGGACTCCACCGCCGATATTCCGAGGGTGTCGCCGAGGCTTTTTACAAATCTGCGTGCAGCTCGCATACCTCGCGTGCCGAGCCATGGGAACCAGACGAAGCTGTCACCGCCGAGGCTGAGCAACTCGCGACTTGTCATGCCGGTGCTTCTCGCCACGCGGCGAGCCGAGCGCAAACGCTTTATCGCGTTCTCTTTCAGATACGGATATTCGGTATCTTCGCACAGCACGCGCCTCATCCTCTCGAGCACGCGTGTGTGTATCTCACCGCTGTCGCCCGGCCACGAGACCTGCATTTTTCCTTTGATCGGATGCGCGTACACGATGCGTCGCGGAAGATCGCATTCTTCGACCTCCCACACGCGTCCCGCAAGCGCGAATCTGTCGCCGACGGGCGGTGCCGCGCTTATCATGCCTATCTCCTCGGAGCCCGAGCGGACGGTGAAATCCTCGCTGTCCTTGAAGACGGCGAAGAATTTGAACGAATCGGTAAGTCGCTCACCGCGAAGCCCCACAAGGAGCTCGCCGTCCTCGGTTATCTCGAGAAAGTCGTTATTAATCATGTCGGCAAGGAGCACCTTGCAGTCCTCGCGCGGCACGTCCTTAAACGGCGGGAGCGAATACAGCCGCTCCGCGAGGCGCGACGGAAGCATTGCGCCTTCGCCGCAAAGAAGTGAAAGTATCTGCTGAAACATGAGGCTGTACGGGCAGTTAACTTGCGTCGGCGGCTCGATGAAGCGTTCCTCCACATACAGCTGGATCACGGCGATGCCGCGAAGCAGCTCCCACGGGATGAGCGCGGGGAGCGGCGCGCCCGACAGCGGTTCTTCCTCACGGAAGACCATCATCATCTCGGGTGCGTCGCCGCGTCTGCCCGAGCGACCGAGCCTCTGCAAAAATGACGATACGGTATTCGGTGCGCCGATCTGCACGACGCGTTCGAGCCTGCCGATGTCGACGCCGAGCTCGAGCGTCACCGTGGCGCAGACGGCAAGTCGGCGTATATCGTCATCGCGAAGCTTCGCCTCAGCCTCCTCACGGAGTGACGCCGACAGATTTCCGTGATGGATGAGAAAAACGTCATCCTCGCCTCTGCGATCGGCGATCTGCCTGAGCGTGGCCGTGACGTACTCGGTCTCCTCGCGAGAATTTGAAAATACAAGTGCCTTTTTGCCGTACACGCAGTCGTAGACGTATTCAAATCCCGCGTCCGCGCGGTATTTTCCCGACTCACTTGTCGCATCCGCCTCCGAGTCGCCGAACTTCGAGTCGTCGTCTCGCAGCTCGCCGTCTTGCGAGCCCGATCCGTGCGCGGCGTCATGCGAAGTCCCGCTTCTGTCGTCACGTGCGCAGTTCTCGCCTTGAAGTGCGTACTCATTTCCGAGAAAAGCGTCGTAGGCGTCCTCGCCTGCCGCGTCCTCGTCCTTTGAATGGATGAAAAAATGCTCCGCACCGAGTCTGATCCTCAGTCGGCCGCCGGTCGAAACGGGGACGGAGATCGCACGATCTCTGCCGCCCGAAAGCCACTGCGCCGCCATGCGTGCGTCGCCCATCGTCGCCGAAAGTCCGACGCGTCGTGCGTCGTGTCCGGTCGCATGGGCAATGCGTGCGAGCTGACAGAGTATCTGCCCGCCGCGATCCGTGCCCATGAGCACGTGCAGTTCATCTATTATAACATATCTGAGGTCGCAAAAAAGTCGCGAAATGTCGCCGGGGCGGCGTATGAGAAGTGCCTCGAGCGACTCCGGCGTGATCTGCAATAAGCCCGAAGGATTTTTGAGAGCGCGCGCCTTTGCGGACGCGGGCACGTCTCCGTGCCAGTGAAAGACATTTATCCCCGCAGCGTCGACAAGCTCCGTTATTCTCTCGAACTGATCGTTTATCAGCGATTTAAGCGGCGCGATATACAAAGCTCCGAAAGAGCACGGCGCGGCGCGATGAAGCTCTGAAAGTATCGGAAAGAGCGCGGCCTCTGTTTTTCCCGAAGCCGTGCCCGAGGAAAGCAGAAGATCGTCGTCGGTATCGAATATCACGTGCGCCGCCTCAAGCTGGAGATCGTGAAGCGAGTCCCAGCCGCGCTTGTATATAAACTCACGTATAAACGGTGAGTATGAGCCGAATATTCGCTGTGCGTCCATATGACAGCCCTCTTTAAGCTAAGTTTAAAATATGATATCCTCTGCGGATATGCGGCGCGAGTTTTCCGCCTCTCCGACCTTTTTCTCGTCGGTGCTCGACTCTCGCGTGGCTTTGGTGCCCGAAGCACGGCGACGCTCGTTTTCAAAAAGCGAGTCGAAGCTCTCGCGGGGATTTTGGAAAAGCAGCTCGAGAAGCGAAACGTAGTCGCGGATTATCTCACGCGGCGTTATCATCTCGTCTGCCCCCGCGCGTGCGAGCGACGAGGTGAGAAACTCCGTCATCTGTTCTTCGTTTACGCAGGGAGTCCATGCGCGATATGCCGCGTGGAGCGACGTGAGTCTCATGAGAAGCGCGAGAAGCTCATCGTCGGACAGGCGGCGCAGGCGTATTACGGGGCCGGTCATGTTTTTTAATTTCGCGTCGCTCTCGGTCACAAATCTGCTGTCGCACAGGCGGCTTCTGAGTGCCTCGTAGCTGAAGAGCCCGCGTCTTGTGTCCTCCAAAAAAGCGGGAGTTCCGCCGAAAACGAGCATGAGTCCCTCCGCTCTGCCCTGCATCGTATCGTTGTACATCGAGAGAAGCTTCTCGTAATTCGCCTCTCGCGATATTCTGTTGACTATCTTGTAAAGGTTCACGCCCTCGTCGATGAACACGCAAAGTCCCGCGTAGCCGACGTGGCGCACGAGCGCGCAGACGAGCTTTATGTACTCAAACCAGTTCGAATCGTCGATGACCGACACCGTGCGCAGTCCCGTCGAACGACGCGCCTCCGTGCGGTTCGCATACTCTCCGCGAAGCCATCTGAGGCAGGCCGACATTTTCTCGTCGTCGCCGTCGCCGTATGCACGGCAGTATTCGCTGACGACAAGTGCGAAATCAAATCCGCCGACCGCTCCCTCGAATGTGCGCGAGTCGCGCACGATCTCGCGAAGCACGCGCGTTTTGAAGTCCTCATCGCTCGGTGAAAATCCCGCGTCCGTGAGCCTGTCGCAGACCGAGGAATACCAGCGTCCGATAATAACGCCGAGAGCCCCGCCGTCGGGAGATGCCTTACATGAGAGATTTTTCATGAGCTCACGATATGTGGCGAGCCCGCCCGCGCCGGCGAGTCTGCGCTCGGGGGACAGGTCGCAGTCCGCGCTGACAAATCCGTGCTCGGAGGCATAAGTGCGCATGAGCTGTATCAAAAAGCTTTTTCCCGAACCGTAGCGTCCGACGATAAATCTCGTGCCGCCCTCTCCGTCGGCAACGCGGCGAAGCTGATCGGTGAGCGACTCTATCTCCTCGACTCGGCCTATGGCCACATACGGTGCGCCGACGCGCGGCACGACTCCCGCGGAGATCGCGGAAAAAAGCGAGCCGAGTATTCTTTTTGGTATACGTTCGGTGTTCATAGCTCCTCCGTAATATTCCTAAATGGTCTTAACTCTCAAATATCCTATAAAAATTCTCTGTAATCTTCGATGAAAATGTAGTCCGTGCCGTCGGCTTCGAGAAGCACGTCTCCGACGATGTCGAAAGCTCCCTCGTTTATGCGCCGTGCCGCGTCGTCCGCGAACACATTCGCGCTTCTGCAAGCGGCGGCAAACGACTTGCCGTCGGCGGCGGCAGACAGCAAAGAGTACAAGCTCTCGCCGAGTGCCTCGCGAAGCGTCTCCTCACCGCTCTCGCCGAGTGCCGCGTCCGCTTTCGCAAAAGTCTCGCTTCCCGCCTCGGCCGGTGCTCCCCCTTGCTCGTTTTGAAGCTCAATGTCCGCACGAACTTCGCACGTCGGTGCAGCGGCGGAGGCGGCGGAATCGGGCGGCACGGGATTTGATGCGTCACTTGACGCGACTGTCGATGAATCTTTCACCGAGGCGACGCTCGGCGCGGTCGTAAGGTCCGTTTCGTCGAATTTCTCTTCGAGATCCGCATCCGTGAGTATCTCCGCGTTTCGCCATGAGTTTTTTTCGAGAAGTGCCGCATTTTCGGGCGACAGAGTATCGCTCAAAGCGGCGTAAAGGTCGATGTATTCGCTCTCGCGGGCGAGCTCCTTTGCGGCACTTGCCGCGCGTCCGGTGAGCGGCGGTGCGTTCAGGCGCGAGCGTATTCCGAGCCCCGCACGCACGGCGTTTTCCGCACCTTTCATGATATCAGTCACGACCCGTCTCATCACGGGAGCGTGGAACGGCGTCACAAGCTCAAGCTCGAGCGTCTTTTTGACCTTCGACGCGCAAAGTGCTCCGCAAAATGCGGTACGCTTGACCGTTATGCGGCGAAGAAGTCGCGAGTCGAATATGCCGCTTTCGCATTCGAGCTGCTCCGCGACGGTCTCGTCGAAGACGCGGTTGCATCGCTCTTCAAAATCGTCGTATTTCGAGGCGTAACGGCTCTTTTGTATGTTGTAGTCGGACAGCGTGAGCCTGAACAGATGCCCCGTCTCGGACTTCACGTCGGAGAACACGCTCTCTGCGTAAAACTCTTTGACCGTGCTCGGCGCGGCGAGAGAGGCGATATCGGGATAAAGTATCTTAGGAACGGAAAGCCCGTGTATTAAGCAATAATCCGCCATCCACTCGGACATATATTTATCGAGCATGGGGTGCACCTTGCGGTAAAGCATCCACACAGAGGCAAGCATGGCCGCACCCTGCTCGGGCGGGATGATCCCGTCAAGATTTATGATCTCGTATATGTAAAGTATGATATACGAAAGGTCGGCTTCGGGAAGTCCGACTCCGCACGCGGCTCTCTCTTTCATGTAGAGGTAGTACGCCCACTGAGCGGCGTTCATCTGTGCGAATCGCGGCAGATACGAGAAAAACGGGACGTGCGGCGCGCGCGTGCCGCGAAGCTTGTGCGACTCCATGGCGTCCTTCGCGAATTTTTCGTAAAATCCGCCGCTCGTCGGCCAGCTTATTATCTTTACGTGCTTTATAAACCTACCGTTTGCGTCATATTCTCTCTCGACACCGTGCGGAGCAAAAGACGCACTCGAAGGCTTTTCCGCGCCCTCCGGGACAGTATATCGCGCGGTTCTGACCTTTCTCTCCGCGGCGAGCTTTTTCTCAGGTAGCTTTTCGTCGTTTTCTTCGAGTGTGAGCTCCACGCCGTCCGTGCTGTGCGAATTTCGCTTGGGCGGAGTGTAAGTTTTTCGCGACGACGGCGACATATTGAATAACAGCTCGTCGAAATCATCAAACCGATCTTTCACCTTGCACCTCCCGAAAAACAGCTTTCAAACATTAGTTCGTTTCTTTATATTATACCATGTATCGCCCCGCGTGTCAATGAAAAATGAGCGTTTTTCACATTGACACGGTCGGCCTTTGCATCGTTTCGCATCCTCACAAGTGAGCGAAGAAATGCCGCGTTTCATGCCTTGCCGCTCGCAGTGCACTGCTCTTGGTGCGCGCAAGTTTTTCGACTTTTTCCCGCGCAAAAAACGACGCCCTCCGCACGCCGTATCGACGCGGGAGGGTCGTTTCTGCTCTTATTTAAGGCACAGTTCGCCGTTGCGGCAGACGATGACAACGCTTCCGTTCTCATCCGTTCGGTAGTATTCCTGCGAATTATTTTCAAACATCCGCAAGGTCTCGCCGTGGGGGTGACCGTAGGAATTGTCTTTTCCGCATGAGATGACCGCGATGTCGGGCGACACCGCCGCGTAAAACTCCTCGGAGGTCGACGTGGACGAGCCGTGGTGGCCGACTTTCAGCACATCTGCATCGAGCTTTTCGTAAAACTCATCGAGCACTGCCGCCTCGGCGGATTTTTCGGCGTCTCCCGTGAAGATCGCCGAAACTCCGTCGACCTCGGCTCGCAGTACTATGCTGTTATTGTTGCGATCCCCGAAATCGCTTGACGGCGCGAGGATCTCGAGCGTGATGTCTCCGTAGGTATGTATATCTCCCGGCACCGTGAGCACGGGGTAAAGCTCTTTTTCGACCATCGCGTCATATGCACGTTCGTAGAAGACGGGCGCGTCGTCCTCAAACTCGTCGTAGCCCTCCATGATGATCTCGCCGATCTCGAACTCCTCGATGAGCGCGGACGCGCCGCCCATGTGATCCTCGTGAGGATGACTTATCACAAGGCAGTCGATCTTGTCCGTCCGCGCGCTTATGTACTCGCACAGCACATCAGACGAAGAGACGGGACCGCAGTCGACAACGACGACGGCCTCATCGGTGATTATCATAGACGCGTCACCTTGCCCGACGTCAATAAAGTGCAGTTCGAGCTCCGAGTCGGGATAGATCTTCGTGTCGCCGCCCGAATAAAAATAAAAGACGACTGCTATGACGATAATGCCGATCAGCGTTCCGAGAAAGCCGGAGCGTTTTGTTTTTCTTCTCATATCACTTCACATATTTCCTTATAATATCGCAAATATAAAATCCCGGTATCGAGAGTAGGCACCACGCGAGCGAAAACGGGAGGCATATCTGACCGAGCAGGTTAAATCTCACATCGGAGTAGTCCCACACGTTTTGCCCGAGCGCGAGATTCACGACACAGCCGACGGCGAACTCGACTGCGGTTATGCAGAGGCCGCCGACGATCCACTTTAGCACGCTGTGCCGCGCGGGCAGCTTTTCGTTGAACATATAAAGGAGCGCAAGGCACGCGCCGCCCGTGAGAGCCATGCTCCAATGGGTATATCCTCTGAAAGCGATCTCAACTGCCGTATAGACGAACGCGCCGACGGCAAAAGACATAGTATAGCTTAACACTCGCACCTCCGACTGACAAATCCGTACCTGTTATAATTTGTCCCGTGCGGCGCGTTTTATACCCGCCAAAATGCGAAATCGGACGGCGGTGCGTCCGATTTTCGCGTCTCTTTATCAATACTTCATTGTAGCGTCGATCTCAAGTCCGAGATAGAGTCTGTCGGTGTCGCTGATTAGCTTCTCGAGCCAGTCGGAGAGCACGTAGAACTGAGCCGTGCCGTCCGAGGTCATGAGCGCGCGTCGCGTCGTATCCCTGTAGAAGCTGTACTCGTTGACCGATCCGTCCTTCATATTGAAGCGGAGTGAGGCAAGGAGCTTGTCGCTGTTTGAGATGAGCGACTCGACTTCATCCTCGTCGAGATTGCTGTCGGCCATGATCTTGACTCCGAGCATGACCTTGTAGTAATTTCGGAAGATGTAAACGTCGTTGTTGCCCATTTTAAAGCCGTCAGTGCCCTCGACCTCAAGAGTCGCCTTGCCGTCGGCGTCGGTGCCGTGCTTCAGCGAGAACGAAAGCTCGCGTCCCTCGAGGTTTAACTCGATGCTGTCCACGTAGCTTATGTTGAGCATGATCGGGTCTTCGTCGATCCACTCGATAAGGTCGATCTTCGGCTCGCCGTCCTCGTAGCTCTTGATGTCGATCCAGGAGAACATATCGGCGGGGCACTTCATCACGAGCGCGTAGTCGTAGTAGTTGGAAACGGCGTAGTAATAGCCGTCCGACTGACGCTCGGAGACTCTGATATCGTAGTTATAAACAACGGATGAGCCGACTTCGGCATTTATCGAAAACGAGATGTTGTAGTAGTGGCTTCCGAGGCCGTAGGAACGGAGCACTTCGGGGTCGTCGCCGAGGTATACCGCAGTGACCGCCTCGATATCGCTCGCCGCGCTCTCGGTCGACTCGACGCTGTATTTATCGAGAAGCGAGATCTTTCCGAGGAAGAACGTGTCGTCGGTCTTATATGAGCCGGGGTAGGTCATCTGTGTTTCGACCTGCGCGTCGGGATTGTAAAACTCGCTCGATTTTCTCTGTCTTATGCGGAGCACCGTGTCGCCGTTGTAGGTGAGCTTGAAATTATCGCACGTGAGATAGTTGTTCGTGTCGATACCGGCGCAGACGATGGGATTGAGCATCGACTCAACGGGGAGTAGCACCGACTGCTCGAGAGTTGTGCTGAGCGCGTAAACGTGCGTCGGGTGATCCTTGCGCATCGCGTAGTAACCGTCGCCCGAGAGCATTCGGTTGCCGACGGCGATCTCGTAGACTTCTCCGGAGACGGTCGTCACGCGCCAAGAGGCCTGCGGATCGTTAAGACCGTAGAGCTCGAGGTCGGCCTCGGTCGCCTCGGTGGTGATACGTCCGCTTGCCGTCGGGATTCCCGTAGTTACGATGAGAAGCGAGAACGACATATCGCTGTACTCGATATTCTCATGCCCCTCGAGCAAGAATTTCTCGCCGGACGAATCTTTCTTTTTCACGAAGCGATAGCTTCCGTATGAGTTTTCGACGTCAAGAGAAGCGATGCTTCCTCTGTCCGCTCTCTTTGACATGAGGATCGTGTTTCCGTAGCCCGTGTCTTCCCATTCCTCGAGCACGAGCTCGCCGTCCGTGTCCGCATCCGCACTCTCACGCGACATCGGCAAGAACACGATGAGGTACGAGAGAAGGAGCAAAATGAAGATCGCGCCGGATATTATGACCGATAAAAGTCGCTTTTTGTCTGTCATGCGCGGCGTCTCCTTACGATAACGACGACTCCGACGGCGGCGATGATGACGGGGAGAATGACGGTCGTGCAGATCGTGAAGTTTCTCGCCTGAAGCGTCGTCGCGGTGCTTGTTGTGTCGTCAAAGGGTCTCAGCGGAATATCGGCGAGGATTCCGTTTCTGCCGATGTATTTCATCGTCTGGCGGAGAATGTCGCTGTTTCCGTAAGCGTTGCTGTTAACGAGGTACTTGTCGGACGCGAAATTCGACGTACCGGCCGCCAGGACGTATGAGAAGTAGCGGTCATTGTCGATAACGCGAGACTCGCGGCTTATCGTCATGAGGGTGTACTGTCCGTGCTCCATAACGGAGTTCGTGTAGCTGTCGACGAGTGCGGCGGAGTCGTGAGACAGGAGCATCGGGTAGACGTATCTCCAGCTGCTGCCCGAGCCTCTGTCGTTCCAGAGGATGTCGATCGGCATAGCGTCGCGCACGACGGTCTGCGGCATGGAGTCGAAATTCTCGAGCGCGCTGTAGACGCTCGTACCGAAGTTGTCGTCCGACGGGTACTCGGCAACGATGGAATAGCCGTCGACGGACATCGAGTGATCGGTATCTTTTATCTTGCTTCCGCTGCGGAACGAGATCCCCCATTCCTCGAGGAACTCGTTAAGCGTGTCGAGGCGAGCGGAATACTCGGGATCCTCGAAGACGATGAGGCCGCCGAGGCCGTCTAAGAAGTCGTCGAGCTTCTTTATCTCGTTTCCGCTCTCGCTCTCGGCGTCAATGCCGAGGAAGTCGTTTTTCGGGTTGTTTATGATGATAAGACGCGCGTCGTCATCGATCTCCTCGGAGCGGAGGTTGATTTGGCGAACCTCAAAGCCGCTGTCGACGAGCATCTGCTCGATGCCGCTCGAAGCGTCCTCGCTGTGTGCGGTGGTAAAGTAAGCGATGGGAGTCTCGTTCTGAGTCACGCGCATGATGCAAGACACAAATCTGTAGTCTCCGCTGTATGCCCATCTGTCGCCGTCCTCGTTATATGTGAAGAAGGTCTTGTATCCCGTGGCGATGGACTCGCCGCTGCACTCGAAGACGACGGTCTTCTGAGTGATCTCACTTCCCGTGGACTCGTAGAAAGGCTTAAAGAAGTCGGGGTGTTTTACGACATCGTAGCAAGAGATGCTGATGTTTGAGAAGTTCGCCTCGAGCTCTTTAGCGGTGGTGTAGACGTATCTCATGTCGTAATCGGCCATGAGCTCGTCGGGCTCTGCTGCGAAGTAGATGTTGACGTCGTCGGTCATGTCGGCAAGGTAGCTCTTTGCCTCGTCGGAAAGCGTAAAGACCGCCTCGTCCGTCATGTCGACATACCATGCGAACTTGTTTGTGAGCACGGAAACGATGGCGTTGAGCACTACGACTATCGCAATGAAGAAAGCGGTAAACGCAAGCGCGAGGCCGCCGATGCGCAGTCTTCTCGCTTTGCCGAGATCTTTTATGATGTTCTTACGGTTCATTTGTACACTTCTCCTTTCGTCGGCGCATCACGCCCATCTGCGGCGATCGCGAACGCGAACCGCGAGGAAGAGGAACACCGCACTGACGGATACATAGTAAAGTGCCGAGGAGGCATCGAAAAGTCCGTATGTGAAGTACTGATATCTGCTGTAAACGGAGACCCACGAGAGGATCTGTCTGATGACGTACACGTCGATTCGTCCGTTGAGTGCGGAGGCGAGAGCCATGAGCAGTAAAAGTCCCATGGTGCCGACGGCGGCAGTCACGATATTGTCGGTAAGCGACGAGACGAAGATACCGACGGCGGTGAAGCTCATGCCGACAAGGAGCATTGCGAAGATGCATCCGAGCGTCTTCGGCACGTTCACCGTTCCGTAGCTGTTAAGTCCGATTATATAAACGCAACTGACGAGCATCGACACGGCGTAAACGGTGTAGGAGGCGAAAAATTTCGCAAGCACCGTCGAGGTAACGGACACAGGGGAGGTCACGAGGAGCTGCTCTGTGCGGAGCTTTCGCTCTTCGGCGAAGCTCTTCATGGTAAGTATCGGAACGAGGATGATGTTAAGGTAGATCATCAGCGAGAAAAATCCCGATGTGTCAACGCTCTCGGAGTGAAGTGTCATCATCGAGAGCATAAGACCGGACACGGCAAGGTATACCGCACAGAAGATGTATCCGAGCGGGCTTGTGAAAAATGAGCGGAGCTCTTTTTTGTATATAGCAAGCATTTCGTTATTTCCTTTCGTCGTTTAAGCTCTGCGGCCGCTCGCAGCTTTGGAGTTCTTTGCGGTCAGGCGCACGAACACGTCCTCAAGGTCGAGCTTTACGGATTCAAGCCCCACAAGAGGCCAGTCGTTTTCGGAAAGCATACGGAACATGGACTTTCTGATGTCAATGCCGCTCGCCGAGCGGATGCGGAAGACATAAGCGTCACCGTCGCGCTCACCGGAGCTGTCGGCATGGAGCACGCCGTCCATCTCGCGAAGCGCACGCGTGACCTCGCGCACCGGGCCGCAGATCTTCGCGACGAAGTCGTTTCCGTCGTCGGCCATGCTCGTCAAGTGCTCGGTCTTCTCGTCGGCTACGATTCGTCCCTCGTTTATGATGACGACGCGGTCGCAAACGGCCTGCACCTCGGAGAGGATGTGCGAGGAGAGGATGACCGTGTGGTCGCGGCCGAGATTTCGCACGAGATTTCGTATTTCGATGATCTGCTTCGGGTCAAGGCCGACCGTCGGCTCGTCGAGGATTATCACAGGCGGATTTCCGACAAGAGCCTGCGCTATACCGACTCTCTGCTTATATCCTTTCGAGAGATTCGCGATGATCCTGTCGGACACGTCGCGTATCTTCGTGACCTGCATTATCTCCTCAAGATGCTTTTTGCGGTTGAGGCGACATTTTTTGAGCTCGTAGACAAAGTTCAAATACTCCGACACGCGCATCTCCTGATAAAGCGGAGGCTGTTCGGGAAGATAGCCGATAAGCCGCTTCGCCTGATCGGGGAATTCGTATATATCGATCCCGCCGACGGACGCGCTGCCCGAGCTTGCGGACAGATATCCCGTGAGTATGTTGAGAGTCGTCGATTTACCCGCACCGTTCGGGCCGAGAAATCCGACGATCTCGCCGCGCTCGACCTTGAAGCTGATGCCCTCGAGTGCCGCGGTCGTGCCGTAGATCTTCGATAAGTTGTTTATTTGTATCATAATCGTCTCCGTTGTGCCGTCGGACGCGCCGCGGCAAGTATATTAAATATCGGACTTTTCCCGCCCGATTTAAAGGTCACACCATGATATTATAACATATAATTGTAAACATTAATTGAACAAGACGCCCGCTTTGGACATTTTCTTTGCAAAAGCGGTGAAAATAACTTGCAAAAGCACGAAAACACGTTGCCCGATACGCATTTTTCGGCTTTTTCATATTTTCCCATACGCGCACGAAATCGCACCCGAAACGACGAAAATCGCCTCAAATTCGAGGGTGCGACGCGCCGTTTTCGCCCGCCGTCGGCCGTGCACGGAAAAATTTTTCTTGCCTTTTTCCCGCCTATATGGTATAATAGAGCGGTATTGCTTAAATGTGCAATGGCCTCTCGCGCCGAAAATGCCCCGATTTTCACTCAAAAATCAAGCGCGAACGGCTCCAATTTCCGACATTTTTTGTCGGCGGAAAGGAATCGCCTAACGGCGAGTAGGTATTATCTTGTACCACAATTCAGATAAGCCTGACTGTACCGGACAACGTCGCGAATGCTCACCCGAGCTCTCGGGAAACGCATACAGCGGTGGCACCATTTCTCAACCGAACAATAACGAAAGCAACCTAAACACAGAAGTCTTCGACGATCTCGAGATCCCCGCCTGCGTCAGGGACGGCCGCACCCGCTCCGCGAGAAAAGCCGTCGCACCGCGCAGTGTGCACGAGAACGTAAGAAGCACAAGCCACACGCCACGCCGCGCTTCCGCAGCGGGAGTCGAAACTCGCGCTCCGCACGGAAAAGTATCGGCACGTCCGACAGGCACAAACACAGAAAGAAGAAGCGTTCAAAATTCTCCGCGAGCATCCTATGTAGCAGCACGCCCCATTCAGCCGGCGTCGCGCCAAGGTGCCGCACAACGCGCAAATGCCGCCACGGCAAGCTCGGCTCCACGCCGCCGCGGCACAAACACACGACGCAGCTTTGCCGCATCCCTCATGGGTGCGCTCGTAAGAAATCGAAGAACCGTCATTACCTGCGCCGTTCTCGTCATCTGCATCAGCATCTCCGTCCCGCTTGCGGTCTACGGAGCTGTATTCTCCGACAATGAGCAGGCGGCGGATATCGACATTCTCGCGTCAAACACAGGCGTCTCAACGGATTTCGACTCCGAAAGTCTCTACAGCGAAGGCCTGTACGCCGCAATGCTCCCGCCGACGCTCGCGGGCTCAAACTCCGCTCGCGATGATGAGCTCTCCGATGTCGAGGTGAAATCCGACAGCGAAAGCGACGAGAAAAGCAGCGATGACGAAAGCAACGCATCGGAAACTCCCGACGACGAAAGCGCGGATGTCATCGACGAAGAGACTTTCACCGTCAACGTAAGCTTCTACGACCGCGAGTCTCTGAGCTGCGAGACCGGCAAGACCACGCTTCGCGAGCTTCTCGCGCAGAACGGAATATGGCTCGGCGAAAACGAGCATCCCTCCGTTGATCTCGACTCCACTCTCGAATACGACTCGTGGATATCCGTCGACAAGACGGAGTACGCGACCGTCACCGAATCGGAAGCCATCCCGTATTCGACCGAGACCGTCAACGTCACAAGCATCCCGCGCGGAACGTACAAAACGATCAGCGCAGGTCAAGCAGGCGTTCGCGATACCGTCTACACGGTCGAGTATCTCAACGGTGTTGAAGTCAGCCGCACCGAAGAATACGACTATATCGCATCGTATCCCGTAAACGAGGTATGCTACTACGGCACGGGCGGCACGTTCACCGCTCCCGACGGAAATGTCTACTCGTATTCCTACGCCGTAGACGTTCGCGCATCATACTACAACATTTACGGCACGACGGCCTCGGGTATGCCGACAGGCACGAATGTCGTCGCCACAGACCCGTCCGTGTTCCCTCTCGGAACGCAGATGTATATCATGAACAGCTCCTTTGACCTCGGTCTTCGTACCGCCGCAGATACCGGAGGTGCCGTGCGCGGCAACTTCATCGATATCTGGATGGACGGAAGCTGTCCTTATTACGAACAGTTCGCCGCTCAGGGCGTCTGGGATGTGACCGTGTACGTGCTCGGTTGACGTTCCGAAACGAAAAACTTTCGCGAGACTTCTTTAACGCTTTAAGGAAGTCTCGCTTTTTTCATCGAGTGTCCTCGGCACGCCGAAGATAAGTCGCTCGACGCAGTATCATCACACCAGCTTACCGAGATAAAACTACACCGACAAGTCAAATCCGCCGCACACGCCAAAAAAAGAGAAGCCCGCGTCGGCTTCTCTTTTTTCCGGTTTTCCCGCTTTATATTTACGCTTTGTGTCTGCTGTCGAAGATGAGCTTGTGTATCACGCTTGCGGCTATGCCGAAAACGAACATCACGCCTCCGCGCAAAAGCACGCTCAATACCACAACGTTAAACATTGACGCGGCGACCTTGGGGAGCAAAAGCCCCGACGAGATGTACACGCCGCCCGCAAGGACGAGAAAAAATCCACCGACAACGGCGACAGACACCGTAACATAGGTAAACAGCGCACGAACTTTTCTGCGGTTCACAAGCACAATGATCGCGGCAACGCCCGCGGACAGCACGATCATCGCGATGTAAACGATGAGCGAAGCTGTGCGGCCGAATGCGTTAAAGCCGATTCCGGTCTCCGTCTCGAGCGACTCTTTCGACATCGAGCGAATAACGGCAGTGTCGTTGATCTGCTTTTCGAGATCGCGGTAATCTTCGTCCTTGAACTCGTACTCGATGATGTCTTCGATCTTCGACTCGTTTTTGCGGATCCAGTCCGTCACACGCTCTCCGTTCAGCTCGCGAAGCTCCTCTCCTTCGAGGAGGTACGCGCTGTAGTCACCGACGATCTCGCCTATAAATTCGTTTGCTTTCGTGTCTTTCAGCACGTCCATGACCTTTTCTTCGTCGAGTCCGTACTTGTCCTTGACCTCATCATCGCAGAAATCGAGGATAAACTCGGCCATCGGCATTTCTTTGCCGTCGGAGCGAACGGTAAGCTTCTCGATCTCGTCAAAGCTTACGGAAGCCACCGCGTCCTCGAGACCCTCGGAGCCGAGCGACCATCTCACGATACCGAGTGTTGATGTCGCGCAAAGGAGAACGCAGAATACAAACGAAAGGAATATGCAAAGGAGCTTTATTCCGATACCGGAGGGTTGCTTTTTTGTGCGGGTGACTTTGGGTGCTCCGTTTACTCCGGCATTGAAGCTCACGTTCGCGACGGGCGAAGTCGCGGGCGAGCTCGCGGGTGCATTTGTCGCACAGCTTCCGACTTCGTGTGCGCTCGCAGCAAAGCCGTTATCGGTGCACGCGCCGCAGTCGCACGGCGTCACGCTCGCGTCGGTGACGGTCTCGGGTGCATTTGCCTCGGCGGCCTCGGTGATATTCTCGGGAGTTTCCGTCGGCTCGGCACTTGCGAGAGGCGTGCCGCACGATGTGCAAAACTGCGCTCGATCTTCAAGCAGTGCGCCGCAATTACTACAGATTTTCATTAAAATTCCCCCTTATGTTTTATATAATGATTTTAACATATTTATCCTTATCTGTCAACAGCGATCGGCCGCAAATATCGGCATTTTTCACGCGGCAACGGCAAGCGAAAGGGACGCCCGAAGATCGGTCGTCCCTTTTGTGATTTTTTAATATCTGCCGATCTCGTAGAACGGGATCTTGAAGAAGTCCGCGTCCTCTCTTATGCTGTAATCACCGCGTGCGGGATTTGTGAAGATCGGGTTCTCATCGAGCGAGAAGACGGGGTTGTTTTCGACCGTGCCGTATTTATATACGTCCTCATCGATGGCGTGATCCGTCGTACCGAAAGAGTAGTTGTCCTTTACGACATTATGTGACGGATTGAAGATGAAGTCCTCGTCGTCCTGAAGCGCGGGAAGCTCTGAAAGATCGGTCTTTATCTTCATAAGAGTCGGCCAACGCTTGTTCCACAGATCCCACTCTGCCGTTCCCGCCGCGGGAAGAAGTGCCGAGCTGTAGTAGTACGTGCCCCATGTCGGAGACGACCAGAGATTGTCGACGGTAGGATTGTTATCGCCCATGTACATTCCGCGATACTTAGCCTTTACGAAAAGTGCGATATGACCTTCTTCCGTCTGGATGAACACGTTGTCGCGGATGGTGTTGTCGCGTCCGTCTGCGCGGATAGACTCACCGCCGCCGTTAAAGAAGACGTTTCCGTATACGCTCTGACCGGAGAGTGCGTCGCCTAAGTAAATACTCATCGCAGAGCTTCCGTTTACGACATAGCAGAAGATGTTGTAACGAATGATGTTTCCGTAGTTTGCGACGGAGCGGTCGGAGTAGATCGCGCCGCAGTCGCTTGTGTTTCTGATGATGTTGCGGAAGACGTTGTACTCGATGATATTGTCGATTCCGCGTCCGCCGACCTTATCGGGCATATATGCGTGAGCCTCTGCGCCGTGTGCGTAGATTATCGCGCTGTGAGTGGAGTTGTAGAACTCATTGTGGGACACGCGCACGCCGACTGTGTTATAAAGTCTGACGGCGGGGAGATATACCTTGTACTTGAGCTCGAAATCATGGATGGAGTTGTTGTCGATGACGCTCTCGTTCGAGACGATGCTGTTGACGTCCTCGAGCGGTCCCTCAAGGAAGATTCCGCCGCCCGCGAGGTACGAAAGCTCGCACTCGCTGATGTTTATGTGCGTGCCGATCGCCATAACAGCGAACTTGCCCGCGCCGACGTACATATCGCAAAGCTTGATATCGACGTGATCCGCGTTGATGTCGAAGAATCCGTCGGAAGAACCGCAGAACTCAAAGCCGACGAAGCTTACGTATTCCGCGCTGCTTGTGATGTACGTTCCGCGTGTGGTGAGTACATAGTCGGTGTCGGGCTCATAAACGTAAAGCGTCTTTCCGTCGACGTCTACCCAGTACTCGTTTTTGTAGTCGAGCTCCTCGGAAATGTTCGAGAAGAACGAGAACTGGTTCGTGTAGTTTCCGGTGCCCTGGAACGAGGCCGTTGTAAACGTGATTATTTTCTCCTCTGGGTCGTAAGAGGCGATCTCCTGCGCGTTGCACATATAGGGCTGTGCGAGGTATCCGATGATCTCCGTTCCCTTGAATGTGTGGTAGTTTTCTATTCTTTTAAGCATTACGGGGTCGGTGAGTCGAACGGTCCACTCGGACGGATAATCGCCGCCCGCGCGGTCTACAGGGTCTACGAGGAACTTCTCCTCATAATCCATGAAAGGCTTGTTCGGGTATCTCGCCTGATTCATGCGCTGACCGTTGTTTACAAGCTGAGACTCCTTGCTGAGCTCGTCGCCATCAACGAGAAGACCCGCAAGCGGAACTTTCTTGATTCCCGCGAGTCCCTTTTCGGTGAAGTACGCACGATCCGCCTCGT